>CAYPVF010000062.1:0-11691 GCA_964414105.1 uncultured Eubacteriales bacterium | reverse complement strand
CGGACACCTATATTGAAAAAGATTCTTCCATCAACGACGAAATAGACAAGCTGCGCCACGCCGCCACCCATGCCCTGCTTACCCGGCATGACGTGATAATCGTGGCTTCGGTTTCGTGCATTTACGGCCTTGGTTCGCCCGAAGACTACCACAATTTGATGGTTTCTCTAAGACCGGGAATGGTGAAAGACCGCCAAGAAATTTTGCGGCGGTTGGTAGACATACAATACACAAGAAATGATATCGACTTTCAAAGAGGTACTTTTCGTGTGCGGGGCGACGTGCTTGAAATATACCCCGCCGGCGCTACTGATAAGGCCATAAGAGTCGAAATGTTCGACCAAGAGATCGAAAGAATCCTTGAGTTTGACGTGTTAACGGGCCAGGCAATTTCAGAGCAAAACTATGTAGGTATATTTCCGGCCAGGCACTACGTGACCACCGACACAAAAATGGTCAAGGCCATAGAAACCATCGAAATTGAGCTTAAAGAACGGCTGAAATACCTGCGAGATGAAGGGAAAATCCTGGAGGCCTACAGGCTGGAGCAGCGTACCCACCATGATTTGGATATGATGCGCGAAGTGGGGTATTGTTCCGGTATTGAGAACTATTCAAGACATCTTACGGGAAGGGATGTGGGCCAACCGCCCTACACCTTGATAGACTTCTTCCCAAAAGATCTTGTGGTTGTAATAGACGAGTCACACGTCACAATCCCCCAGATTAGGGGCATGCACTTGGGTGACAGGTCGAGAAAAGATTCTTTGGTCAATTTCGGCTTCCGGCTGCCGTCGGCCTACGATAACAGGCCCCTGGCTTTCGATGAGTTCGAAAAGAAGGTGGGACAAGTCATCTATGTTTCCGCCACTCCCGGCCCGTATGAGCTAAGCCACACCCAAAGGGTGGTGGAACAAGTTGTAAGGCCCACAGGGTTACTGGATCCCCCGCTTTCTGTACGGCCGACAAAGGGTCAAATCGATGACTTGGTGAAAGAAATCCGGGTGCGGGTGGAAAGAAAAGAGCGGGTCCTCGTAACTACACTTACGAAACGCATGGCCGAAGATCTCACAGACTATCTCCGGGATATAGGTATTCGGGTTCGTTATATGCACTCGGATGTACAAACCTTGGAGAGGATGGAAATTGTCAGAGATTTACGCCTTGGGGCGTTTGACGTGCTTGTTGGAATAAACCTTCTCAGAGAAGGGCTGGACTTGCCCGAAGTATCCTTGGTGTGTATTTTGGACGCAGACAAGGAAGGGTATCTGAGGTCTGTTACATCCCTTATTCAAACTATTGGCAGAGCCGCCAGAAACGTAAACGGGCAAGTGATAATGTATGCGGACCGGATTACGGGTTCAATGGACGCCGCTATTACAGAAACCGAAAGGCGGCGAAAAAAGCAAGAGGCCTACAACCTGGAGCATGGCATAATACCCTCTACTATAGAGAAGGCTATCCGCGATATTATTCAAATTCAGAAACCTGTGGATGCCAGGGGCGAATATTATTGGGAAGATAAGGACTTGAAAAGTATTCCCAAAAGGTCCATACCTAAGCTCGTGGAGAAAATGAAAAAAGAAATGAAACAGGCGTCAAGGGATCTGGAATTTGAAAGAGCAGCGCTTTTGAGAGATATGATATTTGAGCTAGAAGATAAGCTGGGGACTCCCGGCATGCGAGGTTTGGTTAATGCCAAAAGATAAAATCATCATAAGAGGGGCCCGTCAGCATAACCTGAAAGGGGTAAACGTCGAGATCCCCAGGGACAAGCTGACTGTGATAACGGGGCTTTCGGGGTCCGGCAAAAGTTCGCTTGCCTTTGATACCATTTACGCCGAGGGGCAAAGGCGATATGTCGAATCTTTGTCGGCGTACGCCCGCCAGTTTCTTGGGCTTATGGATAAGCCCGACGTGGATTATATTGAGGGGCTTTCCCCGGCTATTTCCATCGATCAAAAATCCGGTTCAAGGAACCCGCGTTCAACAGTGGGTACGGTAACGGAGATTTACGATTATATGCGTCTTTTGTACGCGCGGGTTGGCCATCCACACTGTCCGGTTTGCGGCAAACCCATAACAAAGCAAACTGTTGACCAAATAGCCGACCAAATAGAAGCTTTGCCTCAAGGTACGCGCTTTTCCATATTGGCGCCTTTGGTACGGGGGCGGAAAGGCGAATATGAGAAAGTATTTGATGATATCCAACGGGCAGGCTATATCAGGGTTCGAGTTGACGGCAATATGGGGGAGCTTTCCGAGTATTTGGGCAGGCGTTTGGAGAAGCAGAAAAAGCACACAATCGAAGCTGTGGTAGATCGCCTTGTTGCTCGTCCCGGTATTCGAAGCCGTCTTGTAGACTCGGTTGAATCGGCCATTCAATTATCGGGGGATCTAGTAATAGTGCAGGTAGAAGACCAGGAGGATTTGGTGTTCAGCCTTTCTTTGGCTTGCCCCGATTGCGGTGTGAGTTTTCCCGAACTGGAACCAAGACTATTTTCGTTTAACAATCCTTTTGGGGCGTGCCCGGCGTGCAACGGTTTAGGGGTAAATCTTGAGCTAGAGCCGCAGCTAATCATCCCCGACAAACGCAAGTCCATTGAAGAGGGGGCCGTGGCCCCGTGGGGCGGGACGCTCAACGGGTATTACGCTCAGCTTTTGGATTCCGTGGCTAAGCATTGTTCCATTCCCACTGACGTTCCTGTAGATTCGTTAACAAAAGATCAACTGGACAAAATCCTGTACGGGGTTCCCAACGAACGTATTCCATTTCATTATGAGAACCAATATGGAAGGCGCAGTGACAGGCTTATCGTATTCGAGGGTGTCGTTCGTAATTTGGAAAGACGGCACGAAAGCGCGGCAAGCGATGAAGTACGCCAATACATTGAGGAATTCATGGAGGCCAGGCCCTGCCCATCATGCAAAGGGGCGCGGCTGAAGCCTGAGGCTTTGGCGGTTACAGTGGGCGAGAAAAACATCCACGAAGTCACCAATATGTCCATACAAGCCATTACCGAGTTTTTCGATGGACTGGAGCTTTCTCACAGGGAATCACTCATCGCCAACCAGGTGCTAAAACAGATTCGTTCCCGGCTGCAATTCCTCATAGACGTGGGTTTGGGATATTTGACCCTTACAAGGAAAGCGGGGACTTTGGCGGGGGGCGAAGCCCAAAGAATTCGGTTGGCGACGCAAATCGGATCCGGTCTGGTGGGTGTATTGTATGTTTTGGATGAGCCAAGCGTGGGGCTTCACCCAAGAGATAACAAGCGTCTTTTGGATACGATTATCCACCTTCGGGATATAGGCAATACCGTTATAGTGGTGGAACACGATGAAGACACCATAAGAAACGCGGATCATGTTATCGACGTGGGCCCGGGCGCCGGCGAACATGGCGGCCATATTGTTGCGTCGGGAAAAGTTTCAGATATTACATCGAATTCTCAATCCATTACCGGCCAATATCTAAACGGGGCCAAGCGGATTGAGATACCCGACAGAAGGTTGCCATCTGATAAATGGCTTAACATCGTGGGCGTGAGGGAACACAACCTGAAAAACATCGACGTAGATATCCCCGTGGGCTTATTTACTTGCGTTACCGGGGTTTCCGGTTCGGGCAAAAGTACTTTGGTGAACGATGTTTTGTACCGTAAACTGGCCTCGGTTTTGGGCGGCGCTAGGCAAAGACCGGGGAAACACCGAGAGATTACAGGTACTGAGCATCTTGATAAAGTCATAAACATCGATCAAAGTCCAATCGGTCGAACCCCACGTTCAAACCCGGCGACTTACACCGGGGTATTCACCGACATACGAAGTGTTTTCGCCTTGTCGCCGGAGGCGAAGATTCGCGGCTATAAGCCGGGGCGGTTCAGTTTCAACGTTCGCGGCGGAAGATGCGAAGCATGCCGAGGCGACGGAATCATCAGGATAGAAATGCAGTTTCTGCCCGACGTTTACGTGCCGTGTGAAGTGTGCGGGGGGAAACGATATAATAGCCAGACCCTGGAGGTCCGGTACCACGGCAAGAACATATCCGAGGTGTTGGATATGACCGTGAGCGAAGCTCTTGAGCTTTTCAAGAATGTGCCCAGCATCACCAGGAAGCTTCAGACTATATACGATGTGGGTCTGGGTTACATCCGATTGGGCCAGCCGGCCACTACTTTGTCGGGGGGCGAAGCCCAAAGGGTGAAGTTGGCTACGGAGCTTTCAAGGCGCGGTAACGAGCGGACGTTGTACATTCTTGACGAACCTACCACCGGGCTTCATTTTGAAGATACCCGCAGGCTTTTGGAAGTGCTGCAAAGGTTGGTGGACCAAGGCAGCACAGTTGTGGTTATCGAGCATAACCCCGATGTGATAAAATGCGCCGATTACCTCATCGATTTAGGCCCAGAAGGCGGTGAAGGGGGAGGGCGCGTAATAGCCAAAGGTACCCCCGAGCAAGTGGCCACAGTTTCCGGGTCTTTTACAGGTCAGTTTTTAAAGCGTATCCTGACGCCCGGGGAAGTGTTTTATGGTGTGGCAAATGGCGGAACCGACTGACAAAATCCAAGGGCGCGCCTGGATAGGATTTAAGGGCGACCGCGGCGTCCTGGATGAGAAGACTAAGGATGTCACAGAACTCCCCGGGGTATATGTGTTTAGGGGCCCCGGCGGAGAAGTTTTGTATGTGGGAAAAGCCAAGAACCTTCGGAAAAGGCTTCGTTCGTATTTCTCCATCAATTTAGAGGCCAAAGCTGAGGCGCTAATGGAGAGAGTGGCCGGCCTTGAGACGATAACTGTAGAGTCTGAGGTCGAAGCGCTTATTCTGGAGCTAAACCTCATAAAAAAGCATAGGCCAAAATACAACATTCTTCTCACCGATGATAAGCAATATCCTTACATCCGTGTCGGGCTCAAAGAGCCTTGGCCCAGGGTAACGGTGGTACGGCGGGTTCAAAGGGACGGCGCCCGGTATTTTGGGCCCTTTACCAGGTCCAGTTCTGTAAGAGAGACTTTGTTTATCCTGAGAAGACTATTTCCCTATAGAAATTGCACCGACAGGGCGTTTGCTCAAACCACCAGGCCGTGTTTGGATTACCATATTGGACGCTGCCTGGGGCCCTGCGCTGACAAGGTGGATGAGGCCACCTACAGAAAAACCATAGACGAAGTTATAAAGTTTTTGCAAGGCCGGCATAGGCGGGTTCGCGGCAGTCTTGAGAAAAGGATGCACGAAGCCGCCGAGAATTTTGAGTTTGAGGCCGCGGCCAGGTTGAGAGATCAGATTCAAAGTCTTGACCACATCACCGAAAAGCAAAGAATTGTCTCACCGGACCTGAAGGACAGGGACATTCTGGGGTTAGCGCGCACCGCCGAAAACGCTTATGTGGTATTGCTCCCGGTGCGTGAGGGAAAAATCGTTGGAAAAGACGGGTTTATACTAAACGGAACAGGCGCGGAAGAGGATTCGGGAGTGCTTGAAGCATTCATCACTCAGTACTATTCCATGGCATCTTTCATTCCCGCGCAAATTGCCATCCCTGTGAAGTTGGCATCTGAAACCGAGATTCAGGATTTTTTGAGGGAGCAAAGAAAAATCAACCAAGAACGGGACAGAGCCGTTCGCCTAGTAGTTCCCAAAAGGGGACGCCTAAAAGATTTAGTGACCATGGCTTGCGACAACGCCTCCGCCATGATGGCGGACATTGTTCCCAAAAGGGAACGGGAAAAGCAACAGAACTTGGCCGCCATGCAAGATCTGGCCGACGCGCTTGGCATGGCGCGCTTGCCTATAAGGATAGAAGGGTACGATATATCCAACATTTCGGGGCAAGAAACAGTGGCCTCGATGGTGGTTTTGAACGACGGACGCCCCGACAAGACCCAATATCGCAAGTTTCGCATGAAAGCCCAAGGGAAACCGGACGACTTTCTCATGATGCAAGAGGTGTTGTGGCGAAGGCTCAAAAAAGGGCTTAAGGAGCGCGAGGAAATGAAAACCACAGGCAGGGGCGGCAAGTTTTCGCTTTTCCCTGACTTGATTCTGGTGGACGGGGGAAAAGGCCAGGTTAGCGCCGCCAAAAAGGTACTGGATGAGTTTGGCCTAGACATACCCCTGGTAGGTTTGGCAGAAAAGAACGAGGAGATTTTTGTTCCGGGCGTATCGGATCCGCTGGTGCTCCCTAAGGATTCCGGCGCGCTTTATTTGGTAATGAGATTGCGGGATGAAGCCCACCGTTTCGCGCTTTCGTACCACAGAAAACTTCGCGGTCAAAAAGCGCTAAAATCAGCGCTTTCGGATATCCCGGGAATTGGCCCGGCCAAGGCCAAAAGTTTACTGGCCGTTTTTGGCGATGTTGAATCCATCAAAAAAGCCTCACTCGCTGAAATTGCCCGGGCTCAAGGAATTGGGCCGGCTTTGGCACAAAAAATCGCGTCCCATCTGAAAAACTCGTAATCTTCCGCGGCAAGATAGAATCTGTTAAATGAAACTCAATATTCTTTAAGATTATATTGACTTTTCTTATACTGTACATTACATTAATAATAGGAAGGTGAAGGGAATGGCTAACAAAGTTGTAGGAAGGTGTCCTATTTGCGGTGAGGAGTTAATGGTGACAGAATTGCAGTGCGTCAACTGTCAAGCTAAGATTTCGGGCCGCTTTGAATTATGCAAGTTTTGTAAGCTACCCCAAGATCAACGGGATTTTGCGGAGGTTTTCATAAAGAACCGAGGCAATATCCGCGAAGTCGAGAGAGAACTCGGTATCTCATATCCCACTGTAAGAAGCAGATTGGAAAACCTCATAAAATCTTTGGGATATTCGGCGTTGTCTGAAGAGCCGCAGGACGCCCGGGAAGATTTTGTGGCCAGGGAAAGAAAACAGATTTTGGACAGATTGGCTGATGGTGAGATAGGCGCCCAGGAAGCTACGAGGCTTCTAAAGGGCCTGTCGGAAAGGTAAAACGGGTTCGAAGGGGGTTTTTAGGTGTCCAAAGAAGAGAAGATGTTGATTCTTCAAATGGTGTCGGAAGGCAAGATTACACCGGAACAGGGCAACGATCTCTTGCGTGCCGTGTCGCCGGTTCCCGGTACTTCCGCTCAGCCATCCACCGGCCAGAAAGCGGCGGATATTTGGCCGGAATCCCAGTCCGGAGAGCTTATTGCCAAAGCACCTGGAAAGGGATATCCCACTCAGGACCAAGTTACACCGGATTATGTTTCGGGGCTAGGCAATATGCTGGCTAAAGTCCTCGGGGGTGCGTTTGGGGCCGGAGGCTCGGCAGGCAGGGTGATTCGTAAAGAGTATAAAGGGGAATTTCCCCAGGGGGGCGCCTTGGATGTGACTATCGCTGCTTCCAATGGGGCGGTTAAAGTCCAAACCTGGGATCAACCGGGTTTCTGCCTGGAAGCGGTCGCCAAACTGCGTATTGGGGCGGAAATCGACGCGGACGAGTACTTAAAAGACAGTTTTTCTTTTGTTCACGACGGGTGCGTCATCTCGGCGAAAACTGAGACTTCTTCGGATTTTGGCTACAGATCATCGTCCCTCGGGTTTACGCTCACAATTCCAAAAGACAGGGAAGTGACCTTGCGCCTGTCGTCTTCGAACGGGCGTATTGTTGTTGAAAACGCCCACGGAAACGGTTTGCGGGCCCAGACGGCCAACGGGCGTATCTGTGCGAGCGGATGTGAGTTTCAGACATCTGAACTCGACACTGCTAACGGAAGAATTGAGTACGATGGCGAAGCCCAAAAGCTTAAGGCCACCACATCTAACGGTAGAATCGAAGTCAATCTGCAAGGCGTGGGAGAGTGGCTGCTTAAGTCCGCTAACGGCAGAATCGAAGCAAATATCAAAAGGGCTAAAGATGCCGGTTATGAAGTGGACGCATCATCGTTGGTAGGTGCAATGGATATAACCGGATTTGACCAGGTCCTGATAGATGAAAGCAACCGAAGAAGCGGTTTGAAACGATACAAGGCCAGAACTGCCGGTTCTGGGGAGAATGCCGGTACTGGCGTTCTCAACATATCCAATGTCGCGGGGCGGATAAGCGTCACGGTATAAAGGAGTGGATACCAGTGGATGAGGAAAGAATCCGAGTTCTAAACATGGTGAAGGACGGTAAGCTTACGGTTGATGAGGCGACTAAGTTGTTGGAAGCAATGAATGCCACACCGGAAAAAGACCTTCGAGAGGTTCACACGAAAGCAAAATGGCTTCGAGTGAAAGTGACAGATCTGTCTACCGGGAAACCCAAAGTCGCGGTCAATCTTCCTATAGTAATCGTAGATTGGGCGCTGAAAATGGGACCCAGGGCCGCTTCTTTGGGCGGCGTGGATCTCAACAGCATGGGAGTGGATTTGGAGGAGCTAAGGTCGGTTATAAGTTATGGCATGCGCGGTAAAATTGTGGACGTTACAGACAACGATTCAGCTAGCCACGTGGAGATAGTCGTCGAATAGATAAGTTTGCTACAAAAAAGAAAGTGCGCGTTGGGAAAAACCTTTCGTGCGCTTTCGGTTTTGCTCGTTAAAGGTTGCGTAAGTTCGAAGCTATGGCGGCAATTCTGCGAAATCTGTGGTTTACCGCGGACTTTGAGATAGGCGGGGTCAGCAGTTTCCCAAGTTCCTCCATACCTAGATCGGGGTTCTCCATTCTGAGTCTTGCGAGCTCCTTCAAAGCTCTTGGTAACCGGGAAAGCCCTTGTTCTTGGTCAATGAGTTCTATATGACCCATTTGTTTTAAAGACGCTTCCACCGACCTGGAAACGTTTGCCCTATCCATGTTGACGATTCTTTGGACTGAGCTTTTCAGGGATTTACCTGCCCGAATGTTTTCGTAATAAAGTACAGACTGGTTTGCGCCCAAAAGTTTCAAAAATTCGGAAATGCGGTCGCCGCCTTTTAAATAGACTACGAAAAACGAACGTCTTCGAACGGCGCCACTCTTTAGGCCTTCTCCCCGCAGAAGCGATTGGACAAAAAGTGCTTCGCTCCTTGTGGCAAGCACTATCTCCAAGTGATGTCCTTTGCTTGGCGCTGAAACGGAACCTTTAGCCAAAAACAATCCTCGCAAGTATGCCCTCCTGCAAGGAGCGTTTCGGCGCAAAATGTCGTAAGCGGGCAGCGTCCGGTCTTTTAGTAAGGTGTGAACAGCAACTTTTCCGCTGCGTAACCACGATTTCGGCCTGGGAAGCCGTGTCTTTAGAGAAGGGGCTACCCCCGAGCCGCGCTTTTCCAGGTAGTAAAGCCTTCGCACCAAAAAAGGCTCTGCCAAAATCTGCGTCTCCGAAGGTGAAAAATGCCCGTGGGCCAACAATCGCCTTAAGGCGAGGGCTTCCCAAAACGCTTGAAAGCCGTCGGTAACTTCCACCTTGGCCAGTTCTTGCTTCACGTTTTTAGAAAAGGTGTATTTGTCCACGATTAGTGAGTAACAGCGGCTCTTTGGCCGCGGATAAGTTTTTGGGATTTCACGAAACTAAACACAAAACGGGCCAGTTGAAAGGGGTCGTGGCGGGCCAAATCGCCATCGGTTAAAAGGTTGCCTGTAATAACACAATAGCCCCTGGCCGACAACGCGCTCACATCGGGTTTTACCTGAAACCTGCCCTCCGTGGCGTACCTATCACCTATATCCGTGGGTGCTCTTGTGGTGTTCACCAGTACATGTTCAAACAATTTACCGGCGTGATCCTGGATAACACGAACGTGATCGCCGGCCGAGAAACCGTCAGTCTCCCCGGGCTGGGTCATGATGTTACACACATATAGCTTGGCCGCGTTGGATGCGTTTATGGCGCGCCTGATCCCCGGCACCAGTAGGTTGGGGATAATCGAAGTGTAGAGGCTGCCGGGGCCTATGATTATACCGTCCGCGTTTTCAACCTCGGCTATGGCTTCTTCCAAAGCAGGCGGGTCCTGAGGAACCAGCATTAACCGGGAAATTGTTTTTCTTGCTTCGGGGATGGCATATTCCCCTTGCACCGCCGAACCGTCGGTCATCTCGGCCAATAAAGTGACGTCATGCAATGTGGCGGGAAGAACCCGGCCCTTGACGGCCAATATCTTTGACATGGTTCTGACAGCTACCTGAAAGTCGCCTGTCATTTCTGTCATGGCTGCAAGAAACAGATTCCCGAAGTTGTGGCCACGGAGTTCACCTTTTTTGAACCTGTGGTTAAGAAGCGAAGTCATGTCAGATTCAGCTTCAGCCAAGGCCAAAAGGCAATTCCGAATGTCGCCCGGCGGCAATATCCCCATCCCTTTGCGAAGCCTTCCCGAACTGCCCCCGTCGTCGGCTACTGTAACCACGGCCGATATGTCGCAGGGAAAAGTTTTTAGGCCCCTGAGAATACACGACAAGCCTGTTCCCCCACCTATTACGACGATTCGCGGATTTGTGTCGGACAAGTTACAGACCTCCGGATTAAGTTCTGTCAATATCCCTGTGCTCGATTATTACTGTATGTTCTAATGCTTCCAGATAAGCCTTTATAAGTTGACCCACAACCACCGAACGGTGTTTTCCGCCTGTGCACCCAACCGCTATGGTAAGGTGAGTTTTACCCTCTTCCACATAATTGGGCAGGAGGAAACCGGTAAAATGCTGAAAACGCGACATGAATTCGGCGGTTACCGGGGAATCTTTTACGTATTCTGCCACCTTGGGGTCAAGCCCGGTTAGGGGCCTTAATTCCTTAATGTAATGCGGGTTTGGTAAAAATCTTACATCGAACACCAAGTCGGCGTCCATTGGCAATCCATATTTGAACCCGAAACTTATTATAGTTATAAGCAGCTTTTGGGGACTTACGCTTTTTGAGAATACCTCCGCAAGCTGCCGCCGAAATTCTGCCGGCGCGAGGTTAGACGTGTCGATTATAATATCCGAGGCTGTTTTTAGGTCTGATAAGATTTGCCTTTCTTCTCGTATGCCCTCAAGTATGCCGCTCTGCTGCGACAACGGATGGCGCCGGCGGGTTTCTTTGTAACGCCGAACCAAGGTTTCGTCCTCCGCCTCAAGAAAAAGCACCGTGGGGCGAATTGCCTTTTCCCGCAGGGCCGTAAGGGCGTCAGCCAAATCCATAAAAAACTCTCCCCCCCGAATATCCACGACGATGGCTATTTGGATGGCCTGTTTCTTGACCTGGCTATACAAATCGATAAATGTCGGGATGAGCGAAGGGGGTAGGTTGTCCACGCAAAAGTAGCCAACATCCTCTAGTGTTTTTAGGGCCTGGGATTTCCCCGCCCCGGAAAGACCCGTTACGATTACTATATTGTGTCCATTTTCATCCAAAGGGCGTCACGTTCTTTCGGTAGTTGCTAAAGGTCGCCGGGCACGATGCCCAGCGCCTCCCAATAGGCTTTATAACGGGCGGGTTTTCTGAGAAAATCGAAGTTTGTGCCTGATTGCCATGATTTATAAATGCTGCGTCCCCTTTTGAGGCCAAGTTCCGGAATGTCGCCCGGCTCAATAAGCCTGGGTTTTGGGTGTGATGTGTAGCTATCGTTCGGCATAAATATGGTCTGACCCTTGTGTTCCACATCATAGTATGCTATTCCCTTACGGCGTCTGATGGGTTCGTATACTGAACTGAAGTCGTGGGCGATCCAGTTGGCCATTACCAAAGGTTCATCTCCGGGGTTAACTGTCACATGCCCATAAAAAGGCGGTACTACCA
>CAYPVF010000061.1:0-11912 GCA_964414105.1 uncultured Eubacteriales bacterium | reverse complement strand
TGGGTTTTTTGCCGGAGGACTCCAGATCCAGGAAGGTCTCCACGGCCTCCTTGATGGAATCCGGCCTGTAATATTCAAAATCCTGGGCAATCACGGTTTTACCGCCCTTCTGGCCTGCCATATTGTTTCCGGACTAATGGGACGGGAATTCAGCTCAACTTCGGCTGCTCGTGACAAGGCGTTTGCTAAAGCCGCGGGCATCCCTACTATGCCATGTTCGCCCAAGGCTCTGGCGCCAAAAGGTCCGTCAACCTGGGGCGTTTCGATAAAGTCCACAGTGTATGCCGGCTGGCCGCCAAACCGAAGCATTTTGTACGTGCGTAGGCTGGTATCCAAAATTTCGCCTTTTGGGGAGTAAGTAAATGCCTCTCTGCTGGCCAAACCCAAACCCATAGACATCCCGCCCATTACCACGCTTTTGGCCGTTTTGGGGTTTATCACTTTGCCCGCATCTATCACCGAAGCGGCCTTAAGTATCCTGTAGGTACAATCCCTGGGGTCGAACTCAACCTCAACAGCTTGGGCTCCCACAGTCCATGTGGGAGTAACCCGCCCGCGCCCGGTTTTTTGGTCTGTGGCGCTCAACTGACGCATAATGTAGCTGCCTTGTGCCATTATCTGGCCGCCCACCGCGTCGCCATTAGAATACTTGTAACCCATAACTAAATCCTTAAAATCCACTGACATGGTTGGCATATCTTTGAGGTATACCTTTTCATCGGCTACGTCCAAATCCCTGGGGTCACAATGCAATGCCAGGGAGCCCGCAGTTTTTAAATGGCGGATTAGCTTCCCACAGGCGTCTAGGGCGGCGTTTCCCACCATGAACGTAGTCATGCTGGCTACTGTTTTCCAGTGCAGAGGGGCAACTTCGGTGTCAACAGATTCGGTTACGTGTACCCTGTCCACGTTCATTTTGAGCTTTTCCGCCACTATTTGAGCTATAGTAGTTTTCATGCCAGGCCCGATTTCAACAGCGCCGAAATTGAGATTTATGGAACCGTCGCCGTTGCAGGTGATTATTACTCCCGATGAGGCGTCTGTGGGGGGATTAGGGGCTTTCCAAAAACACGCTACACCTTTGGAAAGTATCTTTCCGTTCTGACCTACCCTAGCCTTGCCGTCACCCCAATTGAACACCTCTTTTATCTTTTGGATGCATTTATCGATGCACCCAAGATTACTTACAGTAAGCGCTTCCTGCGTAGGAGAGGTATCACCGCCCTTTACCGCGTTCATGGCCCTCAGATCAAGCGGGTCTATACCCAATGCGTAAGCCAATTTATCCACTGTTCGTTCAATACAGAAGGTAAGCTCAAGGTGGCTGAAGCCCCTAAACGAAGTGGCAAATGGGTGATTTGTGTAAACGCAAAGGGAGTCGCACCAAACATTGCCGATAGCGTAAGGTCCGGTGCAATCGCATGCCGCCGAGCGAGCCTCCCCCACCCCAGTGTCCGAATAAGCGCCTGTATCAACAAGAAACGTGATTTGGGCTGCTTTCATCCTGCCGTCCCTCGTTGCCCCCAGCTTCACGTGGGCCTCCAAACCCATCTCGCAAGGGGAGGTTATAAGGTCGTTTTCCCTGGTGTTGGCCATTTCCACTGGGCGGCCCCCCACGGCTTGGGTCGCGAGGGCTGCCAGAAAATCTGGCTGCGCGCTCACTTTACCGCCAAAACCTCCGCCCACAAACGGCGTGCGTACTACCACCGCACCTTGGTCTTTGTCGAAGTAGGTGGCGATGGATTTCCTGACCCCATAGGGTGCCTGAGTGGCCGACCACAGCAGTATCTGACCGTCGGGAGGCATCTGGGCCCTGGAATTCCTGGGTTCCATAGGCGCATGGCTGGATTGCGGTAAGGAAAAATCCGACTCCACCACTACATCGCATTGTGCCCAGGCGGTCTCTACATCGCCTTTTCGGATTTGGACACGCGTGGCAATGTTGGTACCCGGTTCAGGATAGACGCCCGCAACCGTTACGTCGTAACTACCCAAGTCGGGATGAACCAATGGCGCGCCTGGGGCTAATGCTTGGGAAGGCGAATTCACCACGGGTAGTGGTTCGTACTCTACCCTTATCTGCCTTAGAGTTCTTTCCGCATCTGCCTCGGTGTGCGCCACTGCCATGGCAACAGGTTCCCCGAAATAACGCACTTTGCCCTTGGCTAATGGTGGCCTGTCACATATTGTAGGACCGCAAAGCTTCGTGGACTGCTCGCCCGTTAACACGGCAACGTGGGGCACTTCTTTGCATCTAGATGTGTCAATTGACTTTATTAAGGCGTGGGCATAGGGGCTTGTAAGCAACCTAGCGTGTAACATCCCCGGAATTTTGTAGTCACCGTTATATTTAGCACGACCTGTGACTTTGTCCCAGGATTCTTTCCGGGGAATTGAAACACCTACTCCCCCTGTGGCCTTCACACCCTTACCGCCAAAACCGTCCGGGCTTACGCTTCGGCGAAAAGGCCCGTCTGTGTACGCTTCAAAAGCTGGCTTCGCCACGAAGGTATGGCAGCAGGATTCCTCCCTTTTGCCTATCGGAGTGGCCTTAACTGCCGAAAAAGATGACAAACTCGGTTTTTGGCCTTGGGATTTGGCCCACGAGTCAGATGTAATCAGAATTTCGGCGGCGTCGCAGATATTGCCCTCTACCCAATAGTGGCAGTTCTTCACCCCGCAAGAGACTTTCTGTGCCGACACTTTGGTGTGCCCCCTTTAATTGCCGAAGAGCTTACGCTTTGGAATCTGCTTGTGATTTCCGTCTGGCCGGTATTTATGCCGGATTCTTTGCCACAAACGTGGCGCAGCAGCTACCGTCCTTTGAAGAAACCGGAGACAACGGCGCACTGTTCATGGCCGCTTCATCCGCGTCTTTCAGCCAAGCGCCTGCAACAATATCGGATGTCACTAATATGTGCTGTGCTGAACAGTAATTGTCTTTCCGCCAATACACGCAGTTTTGGACGCTGCAACGGATTATGGTACCTGTGCCGATATCTGCATTTACATCCATATGGCACCCCCTGGAAAAAGCCTTCCCTAGTAGACCTGGCACTTATGCGAGGAGATCAGACGGCGTCAAAGATGTTGGACACCGTGTTTTCAGGCGGTTATGATTTTGGTGTAAGATTCCCCTGACGGCACGCCTGCAGCTGGTCCATCAAACGAAATTTGTGGAGGGTTTAAAATGAACATTATTACCGGGAAATCTTCAGGAAGGGTTGCTATTAGCCGCCTGCCTGTGGGGTCTGACCTACTGGAAGGCATTGATCTGCTTGCGGTGAAGGCGGGTTTCAAAACGGCCACAGTCCAATTCATTGGAGCCGTGCGTAAGGCCGTTGTTCAAGCTTACGATGAACGTTTGGGTGAATACATGGATACCAGCTTCCAGGGACCTCTGGAAATATTGTCAGGCGCGGGAAACATAAGCCTGAAGGACGGGGAACCTTTCGCTCACGTCCATGTTGTGTTGGGGGATCTGACCGGGAAGTGCTTCGGCGGCCACTTGGCTTTTGGAACCGAAGTGTTTATAGCTGAAGTGGTTTTAACCGAGATCGCGACCAATTCGCCGCTTGAAAGAAAACAAGACGGCCAAACAGGGCTTGCAGTGTGGATATAGGCATTAGCGGGATTCTATAGGGGTTCCATATGGGAAGACTAATCGTGCAAAAACACTTTAATCTCGATTTTCAGCCACTTGCCTAGCATTTCTTTCTCAGCTATTCGAGCAAATAGTAGCTTACCGGCATCCATTAGCCGGGAAAAAACGGCGTTGTCTGCCTTTGGGACATAACCAACTTTCACGCCGTTAGCGTTTTTTATCACGATGGCTTTCGCATCGTGAAAGTTTTCGGGTTCACGGAAAAAATCAAGCCTGTCGCCCTCGTTCAAATGGGGTTCGAGTTCTTGGATACCTTCTATGAAACTGGTTCCCGCAACGTGGGTGTCGAACAAAAAAATATCACGCTCGAACGGTTTTGGTACATCCAGATTCCCCCCTTTTCCGTGGAACAAACCAATTAATCCGGCCTCTTTCTTATCAATCATACCGTCCATTTCATCATCCCAGCATTTCTTCGATTTTTCCTCTATACATGGACAAAATTTCACTCAAGATCTCAATGTTTTTTTGAAGCTCGGATTTCCTCGCCTCTATCTTTTCGGGACTTTGTACGAACGATTTCATTATGTAAGGGAATCCCGTTTTGATCTCGCCAATGGTATCCCTTACTTTTTGCACTAACCCAATAAGGCGATCCCTTTCTTTTTTTAGAAAAATAAACCCCTGGTGTTTGGCGTCAGGCAAAACGGATTCCGCAATCATTGCGCCGATGATGCCAAGTGTTTCAACATCACCATGCTCGTAGGCTTCCACGGCGTTGTAAAACAGGATCAACTTGTCGTTGTCCAAATCCGGATGCAAATCCGGGTGAAGTGCTTTAACGATGGCGCGGTACAGCTTTTTGAGTTCTTGAGTCTCGGCCTGGCTCATGAGTTTTCCTTTGCTCCACTGGAAAGCCGCGTTCATCTGTTTAAGCTGTTCATCAAGCTTTCTTTGATATTCTGCGAATTCCGAATCCAGTATGGTCTCTATTTCCCGCGGGATAACTTTTTCTTGCCTGTTCTTTCTGGCCTGTATCAGTTCGGCCTTTCTTTTTAATCGCAAAATGGCACACTCGATCCCGTAAGCCTTATATTCCAACGCACCTACGGAAAGCATGTAAGCGGCCTCGATGTTCTTGCATTCTTGATAAAGCAGGTTATCCCTTTCCAAAACTAGCATGGATAATTCAGTACGTAACCTTTCAACCTCTATTTTTAAGTTCTCAAAATCAGGGTGAATTGCGACAACTTTGCTTGACGGTTCATTCATTGGTTAACCACCTGCGTTCCAGTACCCCGCCGGGTTTGGCAAGTCAACTTCTTCACCCGGGAACCCCGGCAAAGCTTAGCCAAATTCCTGCTTTGCCTGATTCTACCATACTCTGCGAGTGATTTTATGACCCCTACAGTTGGGTTTGGAATGGAGGAAATGCATTGACACAAGCGGAACTGTCATGATGGGAACCCCGGGCTAGGTTCTGCAATGCGGGGAAACCCAAGATTAGATCAGTGAAAAGGAAGTGTGCCCAATGGACCTTTTCGAAACCATGAAGGACAGAAGATCCATCCGTTCCTACATAGAAAAACCTATACCAGCTGAAACCCTAGATAAAGTGCTTGATGCCGCGAGAATTGCGCCGTCAGCTGCCAACCGGCAAGAAAACAAATTTGTGGTAGTTACGGACAAAGCGCTGATTGGGGCACTAGTGCCCGCGTGCAATGACCAGGAATTCATCGGGCAGGCCGGCGCAGTTGTAGCGGCATGCGCCACAAACCCGGATAGACGCTTCCACGCTGTGGATGTCGCCATCGCCGTCGACCATATGACCCTTGCGGCTCACGCATTGGGCCTGGGTACGTGCTGGATCGGGGCGTTTTCAGAGGACAAAGTCAAAGAGCTCCTGCATATTCCCGGCGATTACAAAATTATCGTCATGTTGCCTATCGGTTTTCCTGCCCATGAAGGCGTAGCCAAGCCCAGGAAGACCGCGGACGAGTTGTTTTGCTTGAACAGATGGAACTAAAACAACTGCTTCGCCAGTGATTACCGGGCCCCAGACTGCCAAAGCTGTCTGGGCTGTCTGGACTGTCCAGGATGCTGTGGCCGTCCGCGGTGCTCAGGTTGTTCAGGGTGCTTGGGGGGGTCTCCCCAAGCACCCAACCTACCTAGGGCTTTTCCCCCCAGCTACCCAACCAACCTAGGGTTTTCTCCCCAGCACCCGACCTACCTAGGGGTTTTCTCCACAACTACCCAACCAACCTAGGGCTTTTCCCCCCAAGCACCCGACCTACCTAGGGCTTTTCTCCCCAGATACCCAACCAACCTAGGGTTTTCTCCCCAGCACCCGACCTACCTAGGGGTTTTCTCCACAACTACCCAACCAACCTAGGGCTTTTCCCCACAACTACCCAAACCCTGGTCGCTGTCTCGCGGAACAAAGTACGTGTATCCATATCCCCCGCGCATACTGTCGAATTTTATAACATTCATTCCACGGATAATCTGATATTTCGACACCACCGCCCTCAAATTCAAAACTTGTCGCTATATATGGATCAATCGGCCATTATGTGGTAAAATATGGATGAACCCTTGAAAGGGGCGGCTTCCCATACAGATTATAACCCCCATAATTCTCTCGCTTGGCGAAGACAAAGTACTCACGCCGGCGCAAAGAGCCATCTATGTAACCGTGATGGGGCGCCAACCGAAAAGCTTAAGTGAACTCGCCAGAATCCTGCGTATGGAGTATAAAACTCTTAAAAGTCACTGTTTTGACCTGGCGGCTAAGGGTTGGTTGAAATTGAACAAAAAAGGCGGTTGCATTGTTCCCCGGGATGCGCTTCCAACGGCAGAGGAGGCGAAAATCGCAGAATTCATCCGCAAATCCATCGAAGCGATGCCGTACAAAGGCGAGGCGGTTGCCAAAGCGATAGTAGTTTGGCTTGTGGCCGCCAATGTCCCAATCCTGTTTAACGTACGCCCCACCCTGTTGAGGAGTATGTCAACAAAACAACCCCTGGAATATGACATCTTTATTCCCGGATGGAAATGGGCGGGAGAGTATCAAGGGGATCAGCACTACGGCACCACCGATTTGTTCCCCAGCCCGGATGAATTCGTTCTGAGAATTCAGAGGGATCGCCAAAAGGTAATTCTAAGCAGGAAGAATGAAATTCAGCTTGCCGTAATCTCCAAAGATGAACTCACACCCACAAAAATCGATGCCATGATACCAAAGGAAGTACCGCGACGAGCGTACGACCCGCAGGGGCCTGTTGCAGAATTGCTTGTACACACCGGCAAGGGCATTGCTTCTTCAAAAACCTATTGGGACCGGGACTGAGCCGCAGTAACCTTCCCTGGTCCGCAGGCCAGCTTACACCCGGTGAAGGACAACGGCTCATTCGCCGCGAACATATGCCTAAACCACACGTGCGTCCGTCCCTGGCCCTAAGTTGTCTAAGTCAGGTTTTAACAGAGGTGCAATATCAATGACTGATGAACAGATTAAATCATATATCCTTGACTCCATTGCATACCCCATAGTCTTCGTGGACACAAGCCACACCATTCGCTATCTCAATGCCACAGCTAAATACCACTATTACACTATGCGCGGGTACAGGAATCTCGTTGGAAAACCCCTTTTCGACTGCCACGGGGAACTCCCGGCCGAGAAGATAAAGGCCGCGGTGGAAAAACTGAAGAATCACTGTGATGAAATATTTCTGCATGTTACGGCGAAGAACTATCGTCTGTACCTAAACCCCGTCAGAAACGAGAATGGGGAACTCGTGGGCTACTTTGCCCGATCCGAACTGAATCTGCAAAAGTAGTGTTCTGTATTCAAGGTGTGTCGCTTTCACGTAGGCATTTACGGCGAACCCCGCATTGCGCGGACGTGGTGCTGTAGGAAAACCAGATAAGTTCCCATACAGAAAAGTAGGACAACCAAATAAACCGTGAGTTGGATAATTCTGGCCACGCCCTTGGACGCCCTTGGTATGATTTTTGACGGCATTCTGCTTGGGTTCCCAGCATGCCCAAGATTACCCTTACTGGTGTTCCACGCGGCGGATGCCTGCCGCTATTTCCTGCCAGACCATCTTCAACAAAACTCTGCATCGGCTATTGTGCCTCAAATAGTAGTGTGCTATTATCGGGCTACTAACTACTCTTCAATGCACAATAGGGGGCTGCAATAATGAATCGTGAAAGGTTTTTGAGGGAATTACAAGAGGCCCTAGCCGGACGGTTGCCTGAAGATGAGATTACAGAGATTCTGGCCGATCACGCCGAATTCTTCGACGTCGGTCTTGCCGAAGGCGCCACCGAAGAGGAAGTAGTAGGACGGCTTGGCGACCCCGCAAAAATTGCTTTGTCACTGTTGCGGAAAGAACCGTTGGGCTCCGAGCCCAAAACAGTGCAGCCCAGTTTTCCCCCCAAAGCTCCTGTGCATGAACGTATCATTGCTCTGTCAGTTGATGTATCTATATCAACTCTACCTTTTGTTTGGCTATCCCCTCGCCTGGCGATAGTCGGTTTTTTCTTGCCGCAGTGGGTTCTGCATTTTATTCCCTCTTATTTGTCCACAATTCGGATTTCAAACCACTGGTGGATCGCGGCGGCCAGGCCTTTTTGGGTAGCGGCGTTGTTCGGGTCATGTCTCTGGTTTTTGTTGATAAACCCTTTGGTTTTGTTGCTCTTAAAAGGCCAAACGCTTGGCAAACGACTTTTCGGCCTAAAAGTGATTGACAAATCTGGAAACTCAGCTTCACGTACCCAGCTTATTACGCGGGAATTGTTCGGCAAGTTGGGACTCAATGCCCTATTGAGCACGATTTGGCTGCCCTTAAGTCCTATTGTGTCTTTGGCGTCACTTGTTTGGTCAATTGTATCCCCGGAGGGACACACTTTATGGGATTCTATGGCGAATACTCGCGCCGTCAAAACGTCGGCCCAGCGTAAGAGGGGTTAGCCATGGACGCCCAGATGAAGAAAGGCGTCTTGGAAATGTGTGTTCTACACCTTTTATCCGGCGAGCCCGTGTACGGGTATGAAGTCATGAAATCGGTCCAGGATGTTCTCCCCAATGTGTATGACGGCTCGGTTTACGCGATTTTGCGCAGGCTTCACTCGGACGGTTGTACAGAAACGTTTTCAGTCGAGTCGTCAGGAGGCCCCCCAAGAAAATACTATACGCTCACCGCTATTGGCCGAAACAGGCTTGACGATGCACTCAAAGAATGGAGATCTGTGGTCGACGCCGTGAATAAACTAGGGTTACTGTAACCGAAGCTGGTTTTCACTAACTAGCAAGTGGTGATTCGCAGGAAGACCCCGGAAGTCTCCGCCCCAGATGCGTAGGTGGCTGGGTGGTTTTGCATTGAGTGTGGGTGACTGCTAGGGGTATTCCCCCCAGGTGGCTAGGCATGCTAGGGGTATTCCCCGCAGGCGGCTAGGCATGCTAGGGGTATTCTCCACAGGTGGCCAGGCATGCTAGGGGTTTTTCCCCCAGGTGGCTAGGCATGCTAGGGGTTTTTCCCCCAGGTGGCTAGGCATGCTAGGGGTTTTTCGCCCAGGTAGCGGATTTATTACTGTTAAGCGAAGGACCAAACCACTCAAAGCCATGAAAGTAACAAGGCGGTTGATCTGTAAACAGCCACCGCCCTACAACAGACCAAATTCCTGGGCCATGCCCTCGGTTCGACAACCGATGGACGAGAAGCTATGCGTATTCCAAGGCCAGTTGACCCGAAGTTAGTCGAACGGGCCCAGCCCCGGTCACCAATACGGTCTCCTCCAATCGAACACCGCCCCAACCTGGGATATAAATGCCGGGCTCGATGGCTACCACCGAATTTTCCCTAAGGACACCCGTACCTAACCGAAGATTCTCGTGGATCGATAGGCCCACCCCATGCCCGCCGGGCTCGGCCCCGATTATGGCGGCCTCAATTTCCCTGTCCAATGCGGTTTTCACCTGCGTGTATATATCGGTAAGCCTGTCTGGGGCACGTCCAAAGCAAATGGTTCTCGTCATATCGGCGCTATAACCGTTAACAATTGCACCCATATCGATTACAACCGATTCACCCGCAAGGATTTTTCTTTCAATGGGCACATGGTGCGGTACAGCCGCATATTCACCAGCCCCCACAATCGTGTCAAAACCCAAACCATCCGCCCCGTATTCTCTTACAGCCTTTTCCAACTCCCAAGCCAAGTCTTTTTCGGTAATTCCGACGCGAACCCTGCTCATGACGGCATCAAAAGCTTTTGAAGTAATTTCCGAGGCATGTCTTAGGCAATAAATTTCCCATTCATCTTTAGCATTTCTCAGTTCCTCAACCAAGCCCATCATGGGGGTCAAGGTGCTGGCCCGGTTACCAAGCCCCGCCACGATTTCGTCATGCCACCTCATGCTCAAAGCGTCTTCGTCAACGCCTATACGGCGCCAACCATTTTGTTTGATAAGCTTAGCCGCTGTCACCGCATATTTTCTGGCCGAGGGTGCTTCCATACAAACACAATCCAAATGTACTGCTTGATCTTTCCATTCTTCGTAGTGGGCGCTGCTAAAAAGCCCGTAAGCTTCCCAGGGGTCTATCAACAGCCAACCGGCACTCTCACCTATCTGGGTATCGTTAGCATATACCCCACCTATGTAATGCCTGTTGGCAGGGTGATTAATAAGCACTGCGTCGAACCCGTTAGCTTTCATTTGCCTCCGAAGATTTTCAAGACGCTTCAGCAAGTTATTTCGAGGAACACTTGCCATTCAAATCGCCTCCGAGAAAGTTTAATTTTCCTCACCTGGTCCAGACGTTCCCGCCGCAGCCGCAACCCCACAGTTTCCCATTAACTATATTGCATCCGTACGAAGCATAACCTGTCCTATCTGATTTTGTGAAGAAGTAAGCGCGGCTGATGCCACCTAGATAGTTTTGGCCCGAGTATAGGTAAGGTTTTGGAGTATTTTCCAAGGCGATTTGCGGCCTTATTCATTGGCAGTCACGTTGGAAATTACAATCGCTTCGCCAGTTCGGTAATTAGCGAATGAAACTGTAGACAATCATTGTCAAAAATTCGATACCCCTCAACGCCCCTATTGTACGGCCTATCCATGACGACTTTAATTCCGCCAAACCGGGCTAGAATTTCTGGGAAATCGTCGAAAAGCAGATCTGCTTCTATAAGGAATGAGAAGCAGGCCATTATAGAAGCAAGCGTTGCCACCTTGGGACCACCGCCCGGTCGACAAATACACGGTCGATGGTGTATAGGCCCAGTGGATCGAATTCAAGAATGTTCAGCTAGGGCTACTGGACCCCAATTTTGGGGCCGGACCCCCCAGGGCAAAGAAAACCTGTCGGAAGAAACGAGTGGAAGCAATTTGGCGATACACCGCCTGGTAGCCGGGAACGCAAGTGAGCAACATGACCTTCTGTTGTTTCATATCAAAATAGAAAGGATCGGTATAAGGCAAACGGTCGCAGCAATCGCACCCCGGCAACCCGTCCAGTGCCGTCATCATCTTTGGCCGCCTTTCGATGAGGATTCCATCTGGGACACAGTAAAGTCTTTCCAATAGCCCGTCTTTTGGGACAGGGCCCGTATCCCTCGCTGACGGCGCCTTTCAATTTGGCCTTCCATCTCATTCTACCCCGGTATACCTGTAGGTTCATCTATTTGATAATCCCCAGCCAATCTCTCAACAGGTTCTCGAACGTACCGATAGCCACCGAAACACGCCCCATGATTGTGCCGCCAAACGAAGCCCCGAAAGCGATCATGATTACACCTTGCCCTATGGAACCTATGTTGGACGCGATATATGAAATCCAACCACCTTTTAATTTCCGATCGATAGCAGTAGTTATAAACAGAAAATAAGTCAGGGCCGTGAATGTTCCGGCAACCATTACAAAATCCGAAACGTTCTTCACCGAAATCGAGGCCGCTGATACAACTTGCCCAAAAAGGTCTGTTTGCAGCGAACCGCGAACTCCGATTGCCGATGCCGCGCCGATAACGAAACCCATGGCTGACCTGCTTAGATACGCATATTGTTTGGAGAACCGGAAAAACAGTGACAAACCAAGGCTTATTGGGATGATCATCAACCAGTGATTTTCATCGACCAAAGGCCTCACCGCCAGGTCGACCACAGTCCTATAACCGATTACGACCATGTGTGCGAGACCAAGCCCCAGAACTATAGATTCAATGGTCCTGTAAAGCACATTATTCTTCCACAGGAGACTGTAGATGGCGATTATGGAAATCGACGCAAACCATA
>CAYPVF010000060.1:3918-12113 GCA_964414105.1 uncultured Eubacteriales bacterium | reverse complement strand
TATAAAGGAGGTTGTAGGCAAAGTGGAGGAATTAGAAAAATCCAACTTGGAAGTTAAACCCGAGGATGCCGTAGATGAAGAGGGTAAGATTGAGGAACCCGTAAGCCCCGAAGAAGACGTTTTGGAGACTCCCCAAGCCGAAAGCGCAGAACCAGCTCAGGAAACCGAGTCCGAGGCGGAGACCGAGGCAGCCGCGGAGCCTGAGAAGGAACCGGGGGATGAGCCCCGGGAAGAGACAGAGGAGTCGTCGCAAGACGCTGACGCGGTGCATGATTTGTACGCCGAATCATTTAAGGTGCTGGAAGAAGGCCAGATTGTGCCCGGGAAAGTGGTCTCCGTTGACGAAAACGGGGCCCTAGTGGATGTCGGGGCCAAATCGGAAGGGCTCATTCCGGCGTCTGAATTTCAGCGCAGGGGCGGGCTGGCCTTGGAATCTCTTACACCTGGCGATGAAATTATGGTTTACGTTCAAAGCTCCGACTCGGGTGAGGGTAGCCTACGACTTTCCAAACGCAAAGCTGACGAAGAAGTGGCCTGGGAGAGGCTTGGTGAAGTTTTCGACCAAGGCCAAGTCATAGAAGCCCCTGTTTCCCAAGAGGTTAAAGGCGGCTTGGTGGTGGACGTAGGGCTAAGAGGTTTCGTACCTGCTTCTCAAGTGGAGCGGGGATACGTGAACGATCTATCCAGATATGTAGGGCAAACTCTTCGTCTTAAAGTCGTAGAGTTGGATCGCGGGAAGAACCGCGTAGTGCTGTCACAAAGAGCTGTATTAGAAGAAGAGCACGAAATGCTTTGCAGGGAGACCTGGGAGAGTATAGCGGAAGGCCAAGTAAGAAGCGGGATAGTAAAAGGCGTTACCGATTTTGGCGTTTTCGTGGACTTGGGCGGAGTAGACGGTTTACTCCACATTTCGGAGCTCGCTTGGGGGAGGGTGAAACATCCTTCCGAAGTAGTCAGAGAAGGCGAAAAAATAGACGTCAAGGTGCTCAGAGTCGATCAAGAAAAAGGCAAAATATCTTTGGGCCGAAAACAGGTTTTGCCTGACCCATGGGGCGATGTGGAAGAGAAATACCCAGTGGGCGTAGTATTGGACGGCGAGGTTACCCGCACGGCGCCTTTCGGGGCATTTGTCCAGATCGAACCCGGTGTAGAGGGGCTCGTTCACATATCCGAGGTGTCTGACAGGCATATCACCAAACCCGAGGACGAGGTAAATTCCGGTGACAAAGTAAGGGTGAAGGTTCTTCGGGTTCGGGCCGAAGACAGGCGCATCAGTCTGTCCATAAGACAAGCCGACCAGATTGTTCTTGATGAACCACTGGTTACCGAGGTTCCCCAAGAACCTGAGGAAGAAAACCCCGAATAAACATTTACAAAGGATAAGGCGGGAAAGCTCTTGGGGCTTCCCGCCTTTTTTGTATTCCCATCCGCTTCCCTGGAAAACCTACTAACTGACACAAAGGGGGGGTCGTCAGTGGGTTTACCTATAGGAAGTATTGTTTTGATCGTTTTGGCGATTTTAGTTTTCTTCGGTGTGTTACATCGGGTATTGGATCGAATGCGGCTTACCGACAGGGCAGCGTTGGTTGTGGTCTTGGCCATGGCCGCGGGCACTTTTTTTGACATAAACCTGGCGCAAGGCACAATCCCTGTAAAAGCCAACGTGGGAGGAGCTCTGGTACCGTTGGCTGTGGTAATTTGGCTTGTCGCTACCAGTGATGAATCCCACGAAAAAGCAAGAAGCGTTTTGTCTGTAGTAGTGACAGGCTTGGTGGTTTGGGGATTGACCAAAGTGATGAACCCCGACGAACAGTTTATGCGCATAAGCCCTATGATAGTTTTTGGGTTGAGCGCGGGTATTATCGCGGCCTTAAGCGGGCGTTCCCGTAGGGCGGCTTTTGTAGGCGGCGTAGGGGGAATTCTGCTCGCGGACGTAATTCATTGGGCGGAGCTCACTATTACTAAGACTCCCGGTTCGGTGTTCTTTGGCGGCGCCGGTGCTTTCGACGCCACAGTTGTAGCCGGGGTGTTAGCCGTTGGTCTTATGGAGTTTGTGGGTGAAGCCAGAGAACACGTCGCCAGAACATCCGAAAGTGAAAGGAAGGCCCAAGACGATGAAAAATAGAAGGCTTGCAGGTGTTTTAGTAATTGTCGCGGCTTTAGGGGCATTTTCATACGCCTATTGGGCTCAAAACTTGGGGCATAGCGCGTCTGGTACCGATTCACCGCTTTCAGAAAGAACCGACGGCTACTTTACCGTACAAGACGAGGCCTCAAGAACCCTGTTTACCACCGGTCACTGGTTGTCTGTGGGAGACGAGTATATAGACGAAAATGATAACAGGTACGTTATAGAGCGTATCGAGGGCGACTTAGCCACAGCGTCCTCAGCGGGAAAAATGGAAGCGCTGCCCATGCCGCCTATTTTGGCCGAAGCTCCCAAAACCGACACGGCGGTGGTGGGTATATACCATACGCACTCCGACGAGTCATACGAACCTACCGACGGAACCGATTCCAAAACGGGCGGGGGCGGCATAATTTCTGTGGGTAACGCCATGGCTGATGAACTGCAAAAAGACGGGATTAAGGTGGTTCACGACACAACCTTGCACG
Source organism: uncultured Eubacteriales bacterium (assembly GCA_964414105.1). Lineage (GTDB taxonomy): Bacteria > Bacillota > Sulfobacillia > Fermentithermobacillales > Fermentithermobacillaceae > JAXGZG01. The sequence goes on along the minus strand of CAYPVF010000060.1, from coordinate 9,497 downwards.
ACCCCCACGACGCGGCGGCATATGACAGGTCGCGCAGGACCGCGGTGCAGGTTTTAAAGCAAAAGCCACTGGCGCTTTTCGATGTGCACCGAGATGCCGGGCCAGCCGAACCTTACCTTAAGGACGTCGACAACACCGAGGTTGCCAAATGCATGATCGTCATAGGCCGTACGAATCCGAAAATGGAAGCTAACCTGGATTTCGCGAGGCGCCTTCGGGATGCCGCAAACGCCAAAACCTCGGGTATCATAAAGGGCATATTTTTGGGCAAAGCCGATTTCAACCAAGATTTGTATGATAGGGCGTTGCTGTTGGAGTTGGGCACCGAAAAAACCAGCAGGGAAGCCGCGGAAATGGGCATTCAGCTTGTAGCTTCGGCAGTCCCCAACCTTTTGGGGCTCACCGGTGGAGGCGGCGGCTCAACTGGGTCCTCAAAAGGGACAGGAAGAGCCATAGGTTGGGTTCTTGGTTTGACCGTGGGGGCGGCTTTCATCTACCTATGGATTGCCACGGGAAGCTGGGAGGAAATGAAAGCAAAAATACTCGGTTGGTTTGGCACAGGGGGAGTAAGGATAGGCGGCGAAAGAAGGGGAAATCAGGACGGGTCGGAGGAAAACTGATGTTCCCTCACGGTCCCAGCATAGGGTTGGGTATGCTCATGGGTTCTTTAGCCAGGGTCGCCATGCTCCGTTCTGATTACCGTCAGTACCCCACATACCCGCATTCTTACACAAGCCATCTGTTCTTAGGCCTTATCGCGTCCTTGGCAGGGGCGGTAGCCGTACCGGCACTTTTGGAAAAGGAATGGACCGCAGTCACATTTTTTATAGTTATTGCTCAAGGCTTTCGTGAAATAAGGAGCATGGAAAGGGATTCCCTAAAGGCTTTGGAAGACAATCAGTTGGTGACCATGGGGTCGGACTATATTGAGCACATATCCAAAACCTTTGAGGCGCGGTATTACATCGTAATTTTCGTGGCGGCCACAGCTTCCTGGGGATTTGAACTGTCGTCGGTATGGTCAGGATTGTCTTTCGGGGCTGTGGCATTCGTTTTGGGCGCGCTCCTCATGCGTCAACAGCGTCTGGGGGACATGGTGGAAGTGGAGTTCGCCCCTGTTCACTTTAAAGAATCTAACCTTTACGTGGGGGACGAGTTTATCGTAAACGTAGGCCTTAAGGAGTCCAGGCAGGTGATTGAAAAGTACGGTCTGGGCGCCATACTGTCCCCTAAAACCGATACTGCAAGAGATACTTTGGCTAATCCCGGACAACGGCAGGCGATTTTGCACGATTTAGCATCTGTGCTTGGGGTAAGAAAAGAAACTGACACCCCTGAGTTTGCCCCTTTGACCACCAGGAATTTATCCACAGGTAACATTGCCCTTTACACCATGCCCATGGAAAAAGATACCGAAGCGTTTTTGGAGGCTCTGAACAGGATCCCCGTTCTGGAATCGGCCAGAGGCACTTCTCTCAAGTCCTTGGCCGGCAGAAAAGCTCACGAGCGGAGGGGCGGTTAGCTTGGAGATCACTGTACAAAAAGTTGTTCTTTGCGCCATCACCGACGATCTGAGAAAAGTGACCGGTGTGCCTGTTTTTCAAGCTGCGGACGAAGATTCCAGGCAAGAAAAGGCACAGTATTTGGGCCGAATTTTAGAGGGTGCGGTCCACAATTTGGGCGACGGAGTTTTGATAGTGGTGAAACATTGAGTCTGGCCTGGCCCCATTTTATATTGGCCAAGACCAAAGCGCGAGCATGCGCCGAGCTAAGCCATATTTCGGGGGGGCGAAATTTCGGCACACCAAAGGAGCTTATGAAACATGGTTCTTTGGGCCAGGCGGCAAGGCTTGATGACACCTACTTGGCTTGGGGTTTTACCCCTTCTCCCATAGCGGTAAAAACCGTGAGCAATATACTGAATCTGTACCACGATAGTGGTTTTCCTCCTCGCAGGGTGTTTTACCTTTGTTACGCAGGCACCCATTCGTCCGTCACAGCCGGAGCTATTCATATAGGCGGGCTTTCTCCCGGCGACGATCCTTCGGGGTTACCCCAGTTTGACCGCAGGCTGTACGCGGATATTGGTGTCCCCTACTTGGTGGGTATGGACGCCTGGGGCGCGGAAGTTTATGCTTTGGGAACCGGGTGGCTTTCGACTTCTCTTGAATTTGCTTTGTGCGATCTGGTGGAATTAGCTTCCCCCGAAGCGAAAGCATGTTTTTGCGCTGTCCGGGGTTTCTTGAATTTTCGTGCCAGATTGGGCGGGCTTATGTCGCGCCGGCTTATGATGGTTTTTTTGGGAAGGAGACTCATAAGCCATTCTATCCAAAGGGCGTATCCCAAAATTCGGGAGGCCACTGACTTTTGTCTTGACCTCTCCCGAAGGTGGAAGGATAATCAAGGGCAGCACCAAGGGGAGGTCATTTGGGTATATGGACCGAACGCGGGGCGGGCGCATCGCCAAAGTAGAAAAGGGTAGTATCCCGTGGCATCTGGGAATTGAACCGGGAGATACTGTCGTGTCCATAAACGGGCATGTCCTAAGAGATGAACTGGATTACAGGTTTTATGTTTCCGAACAAGATGTTGCGTTGACTGTCCAGTGTAAGGACGGCCAAGTTCGAATATTCGAGATTGAAAAGGACGAAGATGACTCGCTAGGTTTGGTTTTTGAAGACCCGATTTTCGACGGTGTCAAAACCTGCAGCAACAACTGTGTTTTCTGTTTTTTGGGCCAGGTACCCCGCAACATGAGGCAAAGCCTTCACTTAAGGGACGACGACTACCGCATGTCTTTTCTTTACGGGAATTTTATAAGCCTCACCAATTTTACCAGGGATGATTGGGCGAGGCTGAGAGAACAGCGGCTTTCTCCTTTAAGAGTCTCGGTGCACGCCACCCAACCTGATTTAAGAAAATTTCTGATGAAAAACCCAAAAGCCGCTGACATAATGGACAATTTGCGCGCTCTAGCAGGTATGGGGATTCAAATTCATGTACAGATTGTCTTGCTAAAAGGCATAAATGATGGAGACGCTTTGAAACACACTTTAGACGACTTAAACTCATTAGGGCTAAACTTGGTGTCGGTTGGTGTTGTGCCCGCGATATATACGCGGTTTAGAAAAACAAATCCCTCTCCTTTGATAGACAACACTTGGGCAGGTGAAATCGTAGATTTCATCGAACAGTATGCCCATAACGTAAAAAACGAACGCAACAATAATTGGGTGTATGCGGCTGATGAATTCTATGTGGTTTCGGGGAAACCTTTTCCTGACTACGACTATTATGATGAATTTCATCAATTCGATAACGGAATAGGTATGGTGGCTGACTTTAGATTTCAACTGGATGAGACGATAAAGCGCAATTCTGTTTCGGGTTCAGGTATGGGTTTGGTACAACCGACCATAGCCGTAACAGGCGAGATGGCATACAAAGAAGTCTTAAAGGCTGTGGAACGTTTGGGCTATCAAAGAAGTGTTTCTGTTCTGAGCATCCCCAACGTGTTTTTCGGCCCCAGTGTAACCTGTTCGGGGCTTTTGACCGGGCAGGATATTTTAGCGGGTTTATTAGGCTTTTTACGGGGAGAAGGCCAACCCAATCGGTACCGCAAGGCGCTTATTCCCGAGACAGCTTTGTTTGGCGGGGTTTTTTTGGACGACATGACCATGGCACACATAGGCGACGCCACCGGCCTAGAGGTAGAAACCGTTGAGCCTTCGCCGGTAGGTCTGGTCCGGGCCCTACAGCATAAAGAGGGTGAAAACCGTGACTCATGATTTTGTAGTTTCAATAGTAGGCCGTCCCAACGTTGGCAAATCGGCTCTTTTCAACAGGATGGTGGGAGCCGACTCATCTATCGTGCATCAGCAAAGCGGTGTTACCAGGGATAGATTATACGGAACCTGCCGATGGGGCGGGCACGAATTTGTGGTAATGGATACCGGCGGGCTTGACTTGGCGTCAGACGACGACATGGTAAAAGCCATAAAGTTTCAAGTGGAAAAAGCCGTTGAAGAGGCTGACGCTTTGATATTTGTGGTCGATCTTCGCGCGGGACTCACAGCAGACGATATGGAAGTGGCCGAAGTTTTAAGAAAGGTCAGAAAGCCGCTTCTGGTGGTGGCCAACAAAGCTGATACGCAAAAGCTAGACAAGCAAGCCTTCGAGTTCTACAGTTTGGGCTTTTCTGACGTTTTTCCCATATCCGCTGCTTATGGGCTTGGGGTAGGGGATTTGTTGGATCGCGTCACACAGGTTAAGGCAAGTGTCGCGGAAAAATTGGCGGCGGTTGATACGCTGGACACCGAGCCCATAAGGGTCGCTGTAGTGGGAAAGCCCAATGTGGGCAAATCATCTTTGGTGAACGCCCTTCTTGGACACCCTCGTATGACTGTTTCAACCCGGGCAGGTACCACGGTTGATGCTGTCGATACCGAACTTGTGTGGGAGGGTACGAGATTTACCCTTGTGGATACGGCCGGGCTTCGCCGTCCCAAAGTAATCGGGGAACGACTCGAAGAACTGTCGGTAGGAAGGGCCCTTTCCGCGGTGAAGCGCAGCGACGTGGTGTTGCTGGTTGTAGATGGCACCGATATTCTTTCCGCACAAGAAAGGCGCATAGCGGGGTACATCAGAAGAAACGCCAAGGCCTCTGTTATAGTGGTCAATAAAATCGATTTGGGGCTTTCGGGAGGCGCCATGCGGGCCCAATTCCGCTCGGCTGTTTTGTACCAATGCAGGCCAATATCGTACTCAAACGTGCTTTTTATATCCTGTCTCACAGGGGAAGGTATTGAAACCATTCTACCCGAAGTCACCAAGGCCTACCAAGAATACGGGAGACGGGTCGACACATCAACGCTGAACCAATTTTTGATAGAAGTTACTGAGATGAACAGGCCGCCCAAGGGGGCCAAGCTATATTACGGTACCCAGGTAGGACAAAAGCCGCCCAAGATGGTATTGTTTGTAAAAGACCCGAATGCCATGAACGCTATGTATCAGCGTTATCTTGACAGTCAGCTTCGAACGCGTTTTGGGTTTTTCGGTTCTCCTATCGTGCTGGATTTTCGGGAAAGGAAAAGAGCGAAAAGACGGTGAAGGGCCGCGATGGATAAGATATTGATTTGTGTCACCGCCTATCTTTTGGGTTCCATACCTTTTGGATTTTTGGCGGCAAGGTTGGCGGGAACCGACATAACCAAAAAAGGCAGCGGAAACATAGGCGCTACAAATGTGCTTAGGACTTTAGGTGTCGCCTACGCCATACCTGTGCTTCTTTTGGACGCGGGAAAAGGGGCGTTGGCGGCTTATGTGGGCCTAAAGTTCATGAATATGGGAATTTTGGGCGCAATCATCCCAGGTGCTTTAGCCATAGCAGGCCATAACTGGTCGATGTTTTTGAAATTCAAAGGGGGAAGAGGCGTGGCCGCAACCGCGGGGGTGGCCTTGGTAGCTTTTCCCCTCATACTGGCAATAGCTGTCGGGGTTTTCGTTTTGGTGGTGGTTATTACAAAATATGTATCCCTGGGCAGTATTTTGGCAGTCTGGAGTGCTTTTTTCATGTC
>CAYPVF010000060.1:0-3908 GCA_964414105.1 uncultured Eubacteriales bacterium | reverse complement strand
CTCCTCTTCCGAGGTCAGTCCGGGGTCATAGGAGGGCCAGGGCACGGCCGTGAGGGTTGCGGTCTTCATTCTTTCCATCGTCATTACATACCAGCATAGGTCCAACATAAAAAGGCTTATGTCGGGGACCGAAAACAAAATTCTGTTTCAAAGAAGCAGACAGCAATCATGAAGAAAGCCTGCGTTTTGGGGGCAGGGGTGTGGGGCACTGCTTTGGCAATGGTTTTGGCGGACACCGGTCACCAAGTGGTCATGTGGGATCGGGATGAAACCGTTGTGTCGGCCCTTAACAGACTGGGGATGGCTCAAAAGCTCGGGAACATAGATCTTCCGCCCGCCATAACCGCCTGCGAAAACCCGGGACAAGCCTCAGAAGGCGCCTCCGTGGTTGTATCCGCCATTTCATCAACAGGCGTAAGGCAGGTTGCCCGCCTTTTTGCGCCCCTTTTGGCTGAAAACTGCGTTTTGGTGAGTGCCACCAAAGGGTTTGATCCAGTGTCCCTGGAAAGACCTACCCAGGTTTGGGCCCGGGAGGCGCCAAATCTGGCCTCAAGAGTCGCGGCCATATCCGGGCCAAACTTTGCCATCGAAGTGGCACAAAAACTTCCTACATGTACTGTGGTTGCGGCTTCCGACTCCAACGCCCGGGACGTAGCCCAGTCGGCGTTTATGACAGACTATCTCAGGGCGTACACCCATTGGGATGTAACCGGTGTTGAGCTTGGGGGTTCTCTAAAAAATATAGTGGCTATAGCTTGCGGTATTATCCAAGGCATGGGTTTGGGTTACAATGCCCAGGCCGCGGTGATTTCCCGGGGAATCGCCGAGATGGCCAGGCTTGGAACCGCGTTGGGCGCGGACCCTTTGACTTTTGCGGGGCTTTCGGGAATAGGAGACTTGGTTTTGACTGCCACAGGCCACTTATCGCGGAACAGGCAAGCCGGCATCGCCATAGGCAAAGGCGAATCCGTACAGGCATTTGTAAAGCGAACGGGTTACACGGTAGAAGGCTTGGTCACAGTTAAAGCCGCCAAAACTCTGGCTCGCACACATTCGGTCGCTATGCCTATAGCGCATGTGATGTATAGGATTCTGTACGAAAACCTCCCCGTCCAAAAAGGGCTTCAAGAGATGATGTTAAGAGACCGCAAGCCCGAATACGAGTAAGGATGCTTTCATATCCTCTTGGTGTAAATTCATTTTCCTAACAGAGTCTTTAGCCCGGCAAGTTACCGGATGGCTTGGCATATAGATTTCTGAAGGCCGTTAGGAGGGAGAGCCAGGTGGAGAAATTCGATATCTTTATGGATATCGCCAAACGCACAGAAGGCGATATCTACATTGGCGTCGTTGGCCCCATGCGTGTCGGGAAATCCACCTTCATCCGTCAGTTCATGGAGATCTTCGTGCTGCCCAACATCACGGATCCCTACGACAAGCAGCGTGCCATAGACGCCATGCCCCAAGCCGGTGCGGGCAAGACGATCATGACGGTGGAGCCTAAATTCATCCCCGACGAAGCGGTGCAGGTTGATGTAAGAGACAATCTATCGCTTAATGTGAAACTGGTGGATTGCACCGGTTACCCGGTGGAGGGGGCTCAGGGGTACGTGGAAGACGACGAGCCCCGTATGGTCATGACGCCTTGGTTCGACGAGGCAATTCCGTTTGTTTCTGCAGCTGAGATAGGTACTGAAAAAGTAATCGTCGACCATTCGACCATTGGCATTTTGGTAACAACTGACGGAAGCATTGTGGACATTCCAAGGCCAGCGTATGTTGAACCCGAGAAAAGAATTGTGGAAAAGCTTACTGAGCTCGGTAAACCGTTCGTAATCGTGTTGAATTCAAAAGACCCCTATTCCAAAGAAGTTTCGGATCTAGCCATAGGTATGGAAGCGGAATACGGAGTTCCCGTGATACCCGCCAATTGCCAAGAGCTGAATCAAGACGACATTACTTTAATTATGGAGCAAGTGCTTTACGAATTCCCGGTAAAAGACATAGCCGTGAGGTTGCCAAAGTGGGTTCAAACCTTGTCCGCGGCACACTGGCTTAGAAGTGACGTTGAGAAAGGCATAAAAGAGTCAGTATCTCAAGTTGCGCGGGTAAGGGACATAGATGCTTGCGTCATGCGGCTTGGGGCTTTAGACCACATATCCAAAGTTGAGGTAGAAAAAGTGGATATGGCCATAGGTGTGGCGTCTATGGATCTTGAAACCACGGAAGAAGCGTTTCTGGAGGTAATGGGGGAGAGGACAGGGCTTTTGTTAACCGACAAAGCCGATGTTCTGAACGTAATAGGCGATTTGGTGTCGGCCAAAAAGATTTTGGAGAAATACGAGCTGGCCATACGGGAGTTGGACGAAACAGGCTACGGAATTGTGGAGCCCACCCTGGACGATATGGCGTTTGAAGAGCCTGAAATGGTTAAGCAGGGCAGGAGTTACGGCGTTCGGCTTCGCGCGAGAGGGCCTGCCATCCACATGATCAAAACCGAGGTCGAGACGCAAGTCAACCCTGTTATAGGAACCGAAGAGCAAGGTGAGGAACTGGTATCGTATCTGATGGAAAAGTTTGAGGATGACCCCAAAAAAATATGGGCCACCGATTTGTTTGGAAAATCCTTGAGAGATCTGGTGTTAGAGGGTGTCACAGGCAAAATAGCCCGGATGCCTGAAAATGCTAGGGGCAAAATGCAAGAGACCTTGGGGAGAGTAATAAACGAAGGTTCCGGTGGGTTAATCTGCATAATTCTATAGGTTAGTTTACCAAGTTAGTTAGCTGCGAGCCGGCCCTTACGAAGTGAAGCGGCCGGCTTTGGGTTTGCCTTGAAACTAAATGGGCAGAATGCTCAATCCGTCCCCTTCCATTGATAACACAAGTCCCCATCCAAATGGCTCTAACACCCGGAGTTTTACTTCAAGGCAATGAACCCCCGGGTCGAGTTCTCTGGTCATGAAGCAGGTATCCGGCATTATGTAACCCATACCTGCTAGCCCTGCCGTGGGTCGATACGGTTTTGTGGTTGTATATAAGGCTAACCCATCTATGGACAAAGTAGCATCGTCGCTTAACCCGAAGCTTATTGAAACCGTAGCGCGATTACACAGCTCAAAGTCCCTTCTTAACACGACTTCTTTTCGCGATAAAGGGAAATACCGGTTTAAGTTCAAAATGCCGTGGGGTTCGCATGCGACTATTCCGTAGTCTTGAGCAACCCACTGGGTTATTGTTTTGGGCTCGGGCTGCGCGTTTGCTTGGAATTCGCCGCAAGCCTCGCGATCAGGCATCGAAATGCCGCACACTTCCAAGTTGGCGAAATGACAAGGGGAATCGGCCCAAAGCCCGATATTTCCGGCCGTTGTATGCCACGCGAGGTTTTGGACAATCAATGGTTTTTGGCCTAACACGCCCGTCTGGGCTCGATTCTGGTCAAATTCCACGAAAAAGGTGTACCATTTTTCTGTCAGCAATTGCGCGTCTTTTTGAAAAGCTTTTCCGTGATATATCTGCCAGGTGTTGGAACCATTAAACACGGGGTCGTACTGTATAGCGTTATGATCGCCGGAAGAAGGTATGCGGCAGTAAACCAGTTCGTAATTTTGGGAATCTTGAATTCTAAAAGCGATTCCCGGAGTGCACGGTCCATCCGCGGCTATGTCAACCTTGATTCTTACGGCCCCCGGCACTGCTATTTCGGGAATATCCAGTAAAACCGGACCGCCTCCAAGGCGCAAACATGGCCTACCCATGAATGTAGTGGTTTCTGACATTTAATTTGTGCCCCCAAAACATGAACAGCTTGCCGAGCCATTGCCTTAGATATTCGGTGGCGAAAGACAACACCACAACTGAAACGATAAGCGCTATTGTTGTGCCTATGTAAGATAAACGCGAAAAGACGG
>CAYPVF010000059.1:9876-12282 GCA_964414105.1 uncultured Eubacteriales bacterium | reverse complement strand
GATGAAGAACGCGGCATAGAATCAATCCTTTCGGATGCTTGATTCTACACCGCGTTCATGGCTTCCTTGTGGATTTATTGCGCTACTTTTTCCTTCACTTGAAACACAAACCTGCCTTTAGCATTTATATCCACCACTACGATATCGCCCGACTTGAAGTCTCCCCTCAAAACCGAATCCGACAGAGGATCTTCCACAAGACGCTGTATGGCGCGTCTCAAGGGTCTGGCGCCATAATCAGGATCTGTACCTTCCGCTATTAGCTCCTCTTTAGCTTTGTCTGTCACGGAAATCTCTATATCAGAACTCTCCTTAAGCCGTTGTGCCACCTGCTGTAACTGCAGATCCACAATCAGAGTGAGATGCTTTGTATCCAAAGCGTGGAACACGATGGTTTCGTCAACTCTATTGAGAAACTCGGGCCGGAAAATCGCTTTTACAGCATCCATGACCCTGTCTCTCATCTCGTTATGGGCTTTTTCAGTATCGCTTGAAGCGGTAAATCCTAAAACCGCCTTGCCATGAATCACATCGGCGCCCGCATTGGAGGTCATTATGATCACTGTGTTCCGAAAATCTACAGTTCTGCCTTTTGCCTCGGTAAGCCGCCCGTCCTCTAACACCTGAAGAAGCGTGTTAAACACATCGGGATGGGCTTTTTCAATCTCATCAAGCAGAATAACCGAGTATGGTCTCCTACGGACCGCCTCAGTGAGCTGTCCGCCTTCGTCATACCCCACATATCCCGGAGGGGCCCCCACAAGCCTTGACACAGTGTGCCGCTCTTGATACTCAGACATATCAAGCCTAATCATGGCGTCTTCATCGTTGAACAAAGCCTCAGCCAAGGTTCTGGCCAGTTCTGTTTTGCCGACACCGGTGGGGCCCAAGAATATGAAGGAACCAATAGGCCTCTTGGGATCTTTTAACCCCGCCCGTGAACGTCTTACGGCCCTTGCCACAGCCGCCACGGCCTCATCTTGACCTATGACCCGCCTGTGCAATTCCTCTTCAAGATTCAAAAGCCTTTCTGTTTCTGCGGTGGCCAGCCGCGTGACAGGAATACCGGTCCAATCGGCCACGATAGTTGCGATGTCATCAGCCGTAACTGTTGATTTTACCGGCACATCGTTCTTGTGCCACTGGTTGGTCCTTTCCTCCAGAAGCCGCCTCAACTCTTGTTCTTTATCCCGGCATTCGGCGGCCCTTTCAAATTCTTGTCGGGCTACAGCCGATTCTTTTTCTTTAGCGAGCGTTTCGATTTCGGATTCCATATCTTTAAGGTCTGTGGGCGCCTCGAACGCTTTCATTCTTACCCTAGACCCCGCTTCATCCATCAAGTCTATAGCCTTGTCAGGCAGAAACCTATCAGTTACATACCTTTCCGACAGCTTCGTGGCGCTTTCCAAAGCCTCATCGGTGTACTTAACCTTGTGGTGAGCCTCGTATCGATCTCTGAGGCCTTTCAGAATCATCAGCGTTTGCTCTGAATTGGGTTCCGCCACAGTAACCGGCTGGAAACGGCGTTCCAAGGCAGCGTCCTTTTCCACGTGTTTCCGATACTCGTCCAAAGTAGTAGCCCCTATGCACTGGAGCTCCCCCCTGGCAAGCATCGGCTTCAGTATACTGGACGCATCTATGGCCCCTTCCGCCCCGCCGGCCCCTATTATGGTGTGCAATTCGTCGATGAAAAGCACCACATCCCCGGCACGCTTTATCTCATCAAGAACCTTTTTGAGCCTTTCTTCGAACTCGCCCCTGTATTTGGTTCCCGCAACCAGGGCCGGCAAATCCAAAGAAACTACTCTTCGGTCCCTAAGCATTTCGGGTACTGTTCCATCGTTTATGGCCTGGGCAAGCCCTTCAGCCACAGCCGTTTTCCCCACACCCGGTTCACCGATTAATACAGGGTTATTCTTCGTTCGCCTGGACAGGATTTGAATAACCCTTTCGATCTCTTTTTCCCTTCCAATCACAGGGTCCAGTTTTCCCTGAGTTGCCAGTTGGTTCAAATCACGCCCATAATTGTCAAGGGTGGGTGTCTTTTTGGTATTGGACCTTCTCGTAGACGCCCCTTGCGACCCCTGCGCGCTTTGGCCGGGCTCCTGGGACTCATCGGACGCGCCTGCCAAAGAACCGCCAACCCTTTTCACTACTTCTTCTCTTGCTTTCTCTAGGTCTCCGCCCAGTTTTAACAATATCTGCCCGGCTAACCCATCTTCTTCCCGAAGAAGCGCCAGCAAGAGATGCTCTGTCCCTATCCACGAATGACCCAACTGCACAGACTCTTCGCCGGACATTTGAAGCACCCGTTTCGCCCAAGGGGTAGCGGATTCTATAGAGGAGGCGGCCGACTTCTTCTCGGTCAAGTCGTCTATTTCTTCCGAAATCCTATTGGGATCGATA
>CAYPVF010000059.1:0-9866 GCA_964414105.1 uncultured Eubacteriales bacterium | reverse complement strand
CGCTATGCTTTGGGGTTGGCGCAAGACCCCAAGCAATATATGCTCTGTATCCATTGCGTCCGCTCCCCTGGTGCGGGCCTCTTCCTGAGCCCATGTGAGAACGGCCATGGCTCTTTCTGTATATCTCGGTTTTCCGCTCAAAGTAAAACCTCCCTACACCTTTCATTTATGCTTTGTGAAATATTCGGCGCCGATTCGCCTACTTGAGGTGCTTTCTGATTAAGTCGGCGCGTGCCATATCCCTTTCATCAGAACCGACAGCTTCACCTATAGTTTTTTGAACAAAGTGGGGTTGGGATATAACCAGAATTTCGTTAATGCTTTTCACATCTATTCCCGGCATAAACCCGAGCTCAACGCCTAGCCGTACATCAGACCAAAATTTCACGGCTTCGGAAGACGACATTTTTCGGGCATTGGTGAGTGTCCCCCAGGCTCTGAAAATGCGGTCCTCAAGCTCCACACGTCTGGATTTCTGCAAACTATCCCTGTACCGTTTCTCTTCCGCGACCACCTGTTTTACCACAAGAAGCAGGTTCTCAATGATTTCTTTTTCAGTTTGGCCCAGGGTTATTTGGTTGGAAACCTGAAAAACGTTTCCTTTGCCTTCGGTACCTTCCCCGTAAGTGCCACGCACCACAAGGCCTAGTTTGTTAACAGCCGCCAACACTCTGGCCACTTGATCGCCAATAGCAAGTGCCGGCAGATGAACCATCACCGATGCCCTGAGTCCAGTGCCCACGTTGGTTGGACAAGCGGTAAGAAACCCGGCAGTGTCGTCGTACGCAAAATCCAGCCTTTCATCGAGGAGATCGTCGGTTCCGCTTGCAGCGACCCAAGCTTCGTCGAGCTCAAGCCCAGAGTAAAGGCATTGAATTCTAAGGTGGTCCTCCTCATTCACCATAATCGAAACACGTTCATCACGCCTTGTCACAAGCCCTTTGCCGAAACCTTTTTCGGCGTGTTGCGGGCTCATGAGGTGCTTTTCGACCAAAACCAACCTATCAAGCGAGGGAATTGAGGCCAAATCGACACATAACAACTCCCCTAGTGTTCCCTTGGCGTTTATGTCGGACACAGCGGAAAACACGCGTTTCTCCACTTCCTCTGCCAGACTTTGTTCCAGAAGATGGGGAAAAGCGGTGTCCCTAAGATTTCTTGCCAACCTCACTCTAGACGAAATCACAACGTCGGCCAAATCGCCGCTTCCGTTCATCCAGGGAGAAGACGAATTTTCGATTATGACGTTTAAAGCGTCCTTATCTTTGCCGTTCATGCTTTGTCACCTCGAAGCTTCTTCTCCATAGCCTTAATTCTGTCTCGTAATTCTGCTGCCTTTTCGTATGCTTCAGCCTCTATAGCCGCTGATTGTTCACGTTTCAACTGTTCCAGCTCGCGCCTATTTTGCGCCGCCCCGCCAGCCTTAATTGGCGCCTTGCCCACGTGACGCTCAGAGCCGTGTATCCGCCTTAACAAGGGTTCAAGCTTATTCTCAAAAGTGGAATAGCAATGAGAGCAACCCAGCCGCCCGACTCTGGCAAAATCCCTATAGCTCATTCCGCACACAGGGCACCTTAGCTCTTCGCCGCCAGATTCCACCGCAGGCGCGTTTTTCACTTGGGAACCCAGAAGGGCTGATAAAAGATTGTTAATGGAAAATGTGGGCTGGAAAAACACGTTAAGCACTCCCCTGCGTTCAGCGCATTGGCGGCACAAATTCATAACAACCTTTTTACCGTTTACCATCTGTTCAAAATGCACTACGGCAGCAGATTTGCCGCAGTCTTCGCACATCATGATTCGTCACCCCTTTGACCCGTCACAGAGAAATACGCGTTTAGCATCGCTTTGAAAACATTCGCCCTTATAAAGTCACGCTCTGGCAAGGTGGGGGTGAGAACATTTCTGGCCATAGCAGCTTTCATCACTTCAAAAACCTGATCGTCAATGAATTCTTCACGCAAAAGGCGGTGCAGATAATCGTATGCCTCGTTTTGACTTAAATAGGAACCGATTTCAGACACCATCTGCCTGACGTCTTCATGATCTAAATCCACCTTAGTCAAGCGAATATACCCGCCGCCTCCCCTTCGGGATTCTATAATGTATCCGCGTTCGGGAGAGAAGCGAGAAGATATGACGTAAGATATTTGGGATGGGACACACCTAAAGTGCTGGGCCAGATAAGTCCTTTGAATCTCGGCTACACCCTCCCCTGCCTCTACCAAGCTTGATATATAGGCTTCTATAATGTCGGCAAGACTTGCCATGGGTTTCACCTGCCTTTTGCTGGATATATAGGAATCCTGACTTTGACTTTTCTTGACCTTCTTGTTTATATTATATCACTGCCCGCAAAATTCAATACCTTTACCTGAGGATTTTAAGCAGTTTTTACTAGCGGAAAACCTGGCATATCCGGAACTTCAAGTATTCGGTTTCGGGTACGCCCGCAAGCATGGGGTGGTCAGAGCGTTGGCCGCGCCGTTCAACGATTCTTACCGAAAAACGCAGGTCTTTTGCGCAGTCGGCAAGCATGCCGTCAAATTCTTCCCCTGTAACATGTTGGGAACACGAGGAAGTGCACACATAGCCGCCGCGTTTTACTAACTTCATGGCCCTCAAATTGATTTCTTTGTAACCTTTCAGCGCTTTTTGGGCCATTTTGCGAGACCTTGCGAAAGCCGGGGGGTCCAGCATTATCACGTCAAAATCGCGTTGTTCCCCGTGAAACTTTCTCAAGACATCGAAAACATTGCCCGCGCTAAAACGCATGGCGCCCAAAAACCCATTGTTCTCGGCGCTGGCACGGGCCAGGTCCAACGCCCCTTGGGAAACGTCGACACACTCAACTTGGGCTGCCCCGGCCCATGCGGCGGATAAACCAAATCCGCCGGAATACGAAAAAGCATCAAGCACTTTCGCGCCGCAGACGAGTTTTCTTATAGCCATCCGATTATCACTTTGATCCAAAAAATATCCGGTTTTTTGACCTTTCTGAATATCGACCAAAACCCGAACCCCATTTTCATCGATTTCCACTAAAGGATCGAAAGGGTCGCCAATAAACCCCGAGCGCTTATCAAGCCCTTCAAGCACTCGTACGGAAGCATCGTTTCTTTCGTATATGCCTTTGGGATTTATCACATCTTTCAGCGATTCCACTATTACTTGTTTGAACCTGTCCATACCCAAAGTGAGTGTTTGGAATACCACATAGCCGGCGAACATATCGACTATGAGCCCCGGCAGAAAATCCGCTTCCGAAAACACCAAGCGGAAACCCCCGGGGTGGGAAGCTAAGTCGGGGCCCGTCCTAAACAGCGTCTTGCGGTATTCAACCGCTTCTACAATGCGGCTCCTTATGAAAGCGGAATCAATAGGCACGTCTTCTTTAGTCAAAAGCCGTACTGTGATGGCGGATTGTGGGTTTATGTACCCCAGCCCTACGAAGCTGTCGCGCAAATCATGAATCTCAACGATATCACCCGGCTCAAAAGACGAGTCGACGGACTTGATTTCGCTGGAAAAAATCCAAGGGTGTCCCAATAGCGCCCTATGCCTCATGTTGGGTAAAAGCCTTACAATCGGCCGCTTGAATCCCGATTCTTCCATATCATTCCTCAACTTTTGGCGTGAGTGTCCATAAGATAACGTTCCGCAGACCATGCCGCGTTTGCCCCGTCTCCTACAGCGGTGGTCACTTGCCTGAAACTCTTCTCCCTTATATCCCCCGCTACGAAAAGACCCGGGGTTTTTGTGGACATATCCGGGGGCGTGTTAATATGTCCGCTTGCGGCGGTATCAACCAGATCCTGTACAGGTTCCGAGTTAGGCGTCCAGCCGATATAAAGAAAGAGCCCGCTAACCTCCAGTTCTTCAACCGTTTCTGTATCTAAATGCTTCAACACCAGCGATGTCACACGTTCTTTTCCTTTGACTTCCTGGACAACGCTGGATAATTTCAGTTCGATTTTTGGGTGACCTACGACACGTTTGACTGCCGCTTGGCCGGCCCTAAACTGGTCCCGCCGATGAATGAGGATTACTTTTTCTGCAAACCTCGTTAAAAACTCGGCTTCCGTAAGCGCGGAATCTCCGCCTCCTACAACGGCCACTATTTTATCCTTAAACAAAGCCCCGTCACACGAGGCGCAGAAGCTTATTCCCCGGCCTATCAGCTCATCTTCGCCGGTAACCCCAAGTTTTCTAGGAGTTGTTCCCGCGGCATAAATCACAGCTTTGGCTGTGTAAGTTTTGTCCCCGGACTGGGCGCTGAAGACACCATTTTCAACACTTATGCATTTAACCTGCCCATATACAATATTGGTCCCGTAATGCTTTGCCTGTTCCGCCATGGAATCCATCAAATCGAAACCTGAAACGCCTCGGGGGAACCCGGGGTAGTTATGTATCATCTGGGTTGTGCTGGCAAGTCCGCCGCCACCCATTGGGTCTATCAAAATTGTGGCAAAGCCTGCCCGCGACGAATATATGGCCGCTGTCATACCTGCCGGGCCTCCGCCCACGATCAACACGTCACAGTGCATAAGAACACCTCCCACATTCTCCATAGATGCTACCACGATGAACACCGGCCCTCAACAAATGGGCGAGTTTTGCACGTTAAGACAGGGGACACTATGTCCTACAAGGGCAACAGTATACACAAACATGGAGGCTCAACGTATGTCACAAGGCACGAGGAATTTTCAAGGGCTCAAAAACATCTTCAAAAAGGACAAATGGCTTTTGGCTTTGGGAGCAGTCATGGCGGTTGTCCTTGCAGGACTAATCCGAGGACAGCTTAAAGCACCGGCTCCCAAAACAACGGAAGAACCGACCATAGCCTTGTACTTTCACGAGACCGGAGATATAAAGTCGATGCCTTTGGAGACATACCTGGAGGGCGTGGTAGCAGCTGAAATGGAGCCTACATGGCCCTTGCAGGCATTGGAGGCACAAGCCATTGTCGCGAGAACGTTTACCTTGAAGAAACTAGAAGCGGGCAACATACCAGGAAGAGATGCTCAGGCGAGCACCGATCCCAAGGAGTTTCAGGCTTACAACGCCTCAAGAGTAAACGACAAAGTGAAGCAGGCAGTCAAAGAAACAAGGGGCAAGGTAGTGACTTACAAAGGCCAGCCCATTAACGCTTGGTTCCATGCAGCTTCCGGAGGCAAAACGGCCTCCGCGGCCGAAGGGCTTAATTTTAACAAGGAAGCCACCCCTTACGTGGCCCCTGTGAACGACGTGCAGACGGAGCCAGTGCAATCTTGGAATACCACCTTCACAAAGGACGAAGTTATCGCGGCATGCGCAAAATTGGGCGTTGACATTAGTACCGTAGAATCGGCCAAAATTGTCCGCAAAGGCCCGTCGGGTAGGGCTGAGACCCTTAGCATCAACGGCAAACAAGTGTCGGCCCCTTCTTTTAGATTGGCAATAGGCGACCGCAAGATGAAGTCTACCCTTATAGACGAGCTGCGTGTGGATGAGGGATCTATTTTCTTGAAGGGCCGGGGCGACGGCCACGGGGTGGGCATGTCACAGTGGGGAGCATGGCTGATGGCGCAGCGCGGCAAATCCGCGCAGGAAATCGTCAACTACTACTACAAAGGGGTTAAGATTCAAGAATTGTATGAGTAGGTTTTTCGGCCAGTTCAGCCAAACGGTTGCTTCCGCTACTGCTTCTGAAATGTGAGCATATAGCCTGTGATCTGACATTTTGAAAACTTGAAGTTGATGGAAATGTCAGACAAAATAGATCTAGATGATGCGGTGAGCGCCAGAAGCATGCTAAGCTAACCTTACATGAACTAAATCTTGAGCAAGGCGGCGCCAATTCATAACCTGTGCGTGAAGAAGGGGAACTCGGGCGTTAGCTACGCTTGTGAAACTATTTGTGGCCGCTAGCCTAGAATGTACAGAAGGGAGTAGCATTTTGAGAAAAGCCATCGCAATAGCGTGCGCCATCCTGCTATCCTTTGCCCTCCTACATTTTTTAGCCGGTGCCAAAACCTACGCTTGGCCAATAAGCGTGAAGGTAGTCGACCTTAACAACACACCAATCAAGAATGCATATATAGCCCTTTGGAACCACACAGCGACACCGTCAGCCATGGTTACACAGACCAAATCGGATGGCCAAGGACTCGCAACACTCGTCTATCGTGGGCTACAGGATGTCTATCCCGATTACGTGCACTTATCGGTGATGGTAACGGCAGCCGGGTATGAGACTAGCAGCTGGCACTGGTCGCTAGACAGCCAAGAAGCCGCGACCTCTGTGTTAACACCAGAGCAGATTACCGTTACGCTTAAACACAGCGAGCGCCCTGGAGAGGTAATTGACAACTTCCGAGCAGGAGGGTTCGTGCAACCCACGGACTATCCGAGATAGAATACGGGCTAACATGGTGGGACTACAATACTTACAAAAACCAGGATGGCTATTTGGAGTCATCCTTCGCTCTAATATGGACGGCACAAAGAAAATACCCCTGCAACCGATGTCGCGGGGGTATTTATTGTCTATCACAAGCCCTGATTAGGCCGACTGCTGGTGCTACTTGGCCTGCTCCTTGGCCTTCTTCACTTCCTCAATAATGTCCTGGGCGATGTTTGCCGGAGCTTCGTCGTAATGATCGAACTCCATTTCTGAACTTCGGCCAAGGGGGCAGTGGCTTTTATAACCTGAATATGCCCTTTTGTCTCCATTCCAAGAATGCGCCCTCTTTTTTTATTAAGGTCACCCATAATGTCGCCCATGAATTGTTCGGGAACTGTAACCTCCAGCGCCATAATGGGTTCCAAAATAACCGGCTGAGCCTCTGATAAGCCTTTTTTGAACGCCAAAGAAGCCGCTACTTTAAACGCCATTTCCGAAGAGTCCACCGGGTGGAATGAACCGTCATACAAGATCGCTCGCAGGTTGGTAACGGGATACGCGGCCAAAACACCTTCCGGAATAGCTTCCCGTAACCCTTTTTCCACGGCGGGTATGAACTGCCGAGGTACCGAGCCGCCAAAAATCTTGTCCACGAACTCAAACTCGCCTTCGGGCAACGGTTCAAATTCAATCCACACATGCCCGAACTGACCTCGGCCGCCTGTCTGTTTCTTGTGTCGGCCTTCCGCTTTCGCCGAACCCTTGATGGTCTCTCTATATGGTATTTTCGGTGTCGCCAAATCCACATCGACACCGAACTTCCTTTTGAGCTTGCCGGTGGTAACGTCTACGTGAACCTCTCCCAGCCCCGACAAGATAGTTTCTTTGGTTTCCGCGCTGCGTTCAACCCTTATGGTGGGGTCTTCCTCTGTAAGGCGGGTTAACCCGGCGCCAATTTTGTCTTCATCACCCTTGGTCTTGGGCTGTACAGATACCGAATACACAGGAGCCGGGAAATCGATCACAGGATACACTATGGCTTCCTCTTGTTTGCACAAGGTGTCCCCCGTCAAAGTGTCCTGCAACTTGGCCACAGCGCCGATGTCGCCTGCCATAACCGATGCCACAGGCTCTTGTGCTTTTCCTTTTATGGTATACAGTTGTCCAACTCTTTCGGTCCTTCCTTTGGTCGAGTTGAAACAAGTACCGTTAGACACAAATTTGCCAGAATATACACGGAAGAGCGTCAGTTTCCCAACATACGGATCGGCAGTAGTCTTGAACACAAGAGCCGAAAAAGGTGCTGACACATCCGCGTCACGGGTAATCTCTGTCTCAGATTCTGGGACTACACCTAAGGGAGCGGGAACATCTTTAGGCGATGGCAAGTAATCCACTACGGCATCCAGAAACTGCCCTATTCCCAGAAGTTTCGAAGCGGACAAAGGAACCACCGGAAACACTTTGCACTGCAGGCATGCCAAACGAAGCCCTTCTACTATTTCTTCGTCGGACAAGTCTCCCTCTTCCAGGTATTTTTCAAGTAATTGGTCGTCGCCGTCGCAAGCCGCTTCTTTTAATTGCTCCTTAGCAGCCATAACGGCATCACTGAGCTCGGCAGGAACAGCCTCTTCAACGACCTTTCCCCCCGAAACAGTTTTGTACATTCTATTTCGGATAACATCCACTACACCGCTTAGGTTTGCTTCCTTACCTACGGGTAAGAATATGGGAATTGCGTGGCCGCCGAAAGCTCCGTTGATTTTTTCGACCAAAGAATCGAAATCTGTGTTTTCCCGGTCGAGTTTGTTTACGGCAATGATGCGTGGCACTTCGTATTCTTGCGCGTATTGCCAAACGAGCTCCGTGCCAACCTCCACCCCACCCGAGGCATCGACGATTACAACAGCGCCATCGCCAATCCGTAAGGAGGACCTTACTTCCCCCACAAAGTCAAAGTACCCGGGGGTGTCCAGGATGTTTATTTTTCTCCCTTTCCACTCGGCCGGGGCCACTGACGTGGTAATAGTGGTTTTTCTTTTTAGCTCTTCGGGATCAAAATCGAAAATTGAAGTCTCGTCATCAACTCTTCCAAATCTATCGTTTCCACCCGAAATATAGAGTAAAGCGTCGCCCACTGTAGTCTTGCCTGCGCCACTGTGGGAGACCAAAGCTACATTTCTGATGGAATCCGTAGAGTATTCCTTCATAAGGCATCTCCTCCTGCAGTCAAAAGGAACACATGGCTCCTCGGGAATGATACCAATTACATGGTCTTTGGCGCAAGTCAAAACTTTGACCCGAAGGTTGGGGTTGGGCCCTAGTAAACGCTAAACCTAACAGTAGCCACGGTAACATAACTTCCTGTGCCGATATTTGACCTGACATCAGCCTGATAACTACCGGCTTGAAGATTGTTCAAATTGACGAACACAAACCTTGAGGCGCCATTTTGCAGGGTCCCGAGAGACTGGCCGATTCCGACATTCCCCAGGTATTGTGCCGCTCCTACTTTTTTGACAAGAACTTGGTAACCAAACTGGTAGGGCAGGGTAATATCTTTGCCAGAAATGTTTTCAACGGTGACCCTAAGCCTTGGCGTACCATTGAACCAATTGGACGCTAAGTATTCAATACTGTATTTAACAGGTTCGTAAACCGGCTTCACCGGATGTTTCACCGACAGGTTTACTGCCGCCACCGGATGCCACTTTGTTTCCCCCAAAAAATACGCTTGTGCCACATAAGAACCTTGCTGTAAGGAAGGCAGCTTCTGCCTATAAACTTTGACGGCGCCGGGTTTAAATATTTCGGTCACGGCCTGCCAAACAAGCTTTTTACCGTAAGCGGCACGCCACACCAAAATATCACCATTCCAAAGCGCGAAATCGGACATCAAATCCGTCCCGTTTTTTACAGTTACAGATTTTGAAGTATTGTTGGATACCGTGAAAACGAGCTCGTTCTTGTCACCTGAATACTCCAGTGAATAGTCCAGTCCGGTTCCTTGCCATGGTTTGTAACCCCAGCCGGGCCATATCTGAAACGGGCTCCCGGCCAATTGGCCCTCCTGCGCTATTGGGGCCGCCAAACCTGGCATAGGTGCCAAAAGAACTGCCCCTGCTACCATGACCACGATAAGCGCCGAAAACACGAGATTTCTTGCTGCCTTGCTGAACATGTTTTGTCCCCCTTTTAGTGGGCGCTAACGCCTTTCCGCGTTTTTTGCGTACCACATTTTCCTTCGGTAGCTCGCATTTCTCGAGTCCCGTTAACATAATACAGTTATGCGCTGACCTCTTCATTTTTAGTTTTTTCCACCTTAGGAGACATTCTCCTAAAATACTTCCTTAGCTTTCTGCCGCCTTGTCGAAAACCGATGTAAAATACAAGAGTCCCGAATATCCAGATTCCGGCAACTTATCCACAATAGTTGCCAGTTATCCCCAGAGTTGTCAACAGGTTGATTGGGCGG
>CAYPVF010000058.1:10054-12413 GCA_964414105.1 uncultured Eubacteriales bacterium | reverse complement strand
AGAATGCCAAGCAGGGTTATTAGTATGCGGCACGGGGCTGGGTATGGCAATAGCGGCCAACAAGATTCCCCGGGTAAAGGCAATTGTTTGCTCTGACACGTTTTCCGCACGTATGGGGCGGGAGCATAACGACGCTAATGTGCTGTGTATTGGATCTCGGGTAGTAGGCCCGGGTTTGGCCATGGATATAGTTATGGCTTTTCTCAACGGACAGTTTCTGGGCGGCAGGCACACCGCGAGGGTTCATAAAATAGACGCTATTGAAGCGGAATTTCTTAAACACTAGGTTTTCGGGAGGCATGAAACATGTCCTATGACACAGTTCTAGCCGAAATTAAAGGACAAGTTGCGTCTGCGGTTAGGGGCCTTTTGGAAAAAGCGCACCTTAGAGAAGGGCAAGTGCTTGTGCTCGGATGTTCCACCAGCGAGGTGCAAGGAAGCCGAATCGGCTCCGCGGGAAGCGAACAGGTCGCCGCGGCGATTTTGGATGGGGTAGATGAGGCTTTGGAAGGAACCGGCGTACATTTAGCGGTTCAGTGCTGCGAACACCTTAACAGGTGCCTTGTGGTAAAACGAGACACTTGTGAAAAGTATAATCTCACCGAGGTAAGCGTGGTTCCGGTTCCTCACGCGGGAGGGGCTACGGGGGCCAGCGCCTTAAGCCGTCTAAAAGACCCGGTGGTTGTGGAATCTATTCAAGCCCACGCCGGAATCGACATCGGCGACACTTTCATTGGGATGCACCTTCGCCCCGTAGCGGTCCCAGTTCGCCTGCCTTTGAAGGCCATAGGAAAGGCCCACCTAACGTTGGCTCGGACCCGCCCCAGGTTAGTGGGGGGTAGGCGCGCTGTTTATGCCGACAGTGGACCCTCCAAACACTGAAACCAGGTCAGGGAGTGTCGAAATTATGGAAAAGCGCAATCGCCCCGGATGGGATGAGTATTTTATGCATTTGGCCGGGGTCGTGGCAACGCGCTCCACTTGTCTTAGGCGCAGCATTGGCGCTGTCATAGTAAGGGATAAAAGGGTTTTGGCCACAGGATATAATGGCGCTCCCACCGGGCTTCCCCACTGTATCGACATTGGTTGCCTCAAGGACGAGTTGGGGGTACCTTCGGGAGAACACCAAGAAATATGCAGGGCGCTTCACGCCGAACAAAACGCCATTGTTCAGGCGGCGCGTTATGGTATTTCTGTGGATGGTTCCACTATGTACACCACGACCGAGCCGTGCAGCGTTTGTGCGAAAATGATGATTAACGCCGGTATACGCAGGGTTGTGTACCAAGAACCTTATCCTGATCGCTTCTCGAGGCAGCTTCTGGATCAGGCGGGCGTTGAGGTTGTGCACTTTACGCCCGACTGCTGTAAATCATAACGCCTGTCAATGCCTGTCGGCAATTTGTCATACTAAGGGGCGCCGCTACGGTCGCCCCTTAGTCTATTTATGTCTACCCGACCAACCCAACCCGGTCTGCCTGGGCACCTGGGGGTTTTTCCCCCAGCTTACCCGGCCACCTCGGGGTTTTTCCCCCAGCTTACCCAGTTACCTCGGGGTTTTTCCCCCAGCTCGTCCAGCCACCTCGGGGTTTTTCCCGCAGCTTACCCGGCCACCTCGGGGTTTTTCCCCGCAGCTCGCCCGGCCACCTGGGGATTTTCTCCCCAGCCCACCCAGCCACCTCGGGGTTTTTCCCCCAGCTCGCCCGGGCACCTGGGGGTTTTTCCCCCAGCTCGCCCAGCCACCTCGGGGTTTTTCCCCCAACCCACCTAACCCACTCAGCCGAAGCCGCCGGGGGCAGTTTTTGGGGAACCGCTGTCCCCCGTCGTCCGTCTGCTTATTTAACAACGCGGAAACAGTGATAACGCAGACTGTCTATATAGTTCGCGAGGGATGGAACCCGAGTATCGTTGACTTACTTGGACATGCTGGGTAGAATGGGTCAGACGTCCTAGGCTGGATACTTCCCAGAAAGGGGCCGGAATCATTGCAGGCATTCTACGCTTTTTTGGCGGCGTTTGTCTTCTCTTTAGCCTTTACGCCGATATTGCGTTGGGTTGCCAAAAAAGTTAATGCGGTTTGCCGCCCCGGGCCTCGAAGCATTCACCGCGCCCCCATCCCGTATTTAGGTGGTATAGCCATCTATTTAGCTTCTGTCTTGGGGATGCTCATTACACCTCACAGGGACAAGATCACCTTCCAGGCCGTGCTTCTGGGCGAAGGCGGCGGAGCACACAATGGCGGCAGCGGCTCCACAGGTCGGAGGACAGGCCATCAGGCGGGTGAGCACACCCGGCATCAGCATCTTCGATTCCATCACCTCTTGCTCGGTCACCACGGTGCGGAACACCGCCAGCGTCG
>CAYPVF010000058.1:8458-10044 GCA_964414105.1 uncultured Eubacteriales bacterium | reverse complement strand
TTTCTTTTGTGACAGACCCGTTTTCAGGGGCTGTAAAGCTTCTTGGGATAATTGCCGTACCCCTTACCATTATATGGGTAGTTTCCTTTGCTAACCTTATCAACCTGTCAGACGGATTAGATGGGCTGGCGGCGGGGGTAGGGTTTATTACAGCTATGGTCATGACCATAGCATCGGCTAGGGCAGGCCGTCCTGCTATAAGCCCCTTGGCTGCGGCTTTGGCGGGAAGCCTTTTGGGGTTTTTACCTTTTAACTTCCACCCGGCGTCCATATTTATGGGCGACGCGGGCTCCATGTACATAGGATTGACCCTGGCTGTTTTGTCGGTGCAGGGTTTGGTGAAATCAGCTGTTGCCATGAGTGTGTTCGCACCCATATTGGCCCTATTGGTTCCCATTTCAGATGCGGCTTTTGCCATAGTGCGAAGACAGCTTGCCGGCCAGTCTTTTGCAAAAGCAGACCACGACCATTTGCACCACAGGCTTTTGGAATTGGGTATGGGCCAAAAGAAAGCCGTTGTGGCTATTTATTTGGTGAGCTTGGCTTTTGGCATTTTAGGGATGATTTCCGGTTTTGCCCCCGTATCCCGGGGCGGGCCCATCGCGGGATTGGCAATCCTGGTGGTATTGGGAATCGCGCAAAGGGTTGGGCTTTTTACCGTCCCCCCAAAAACCGACCGTAAGCGGCACGCGCATCGGGGATAACAAGAAGAGGTGAAAAGTTGCCTAATCATAAAAAGCTAAAAGTGCTTTCTGTGTTTGGCACAAGGCCGGAGGCTACGAAAATGGCCCCCCTGGTAAAGGCCCTTGAAACCACCCCTGAAATTGATTCAAAAGTACTGGTAACAGCCCAACATAGAGAAATGCTAGATCAAGTCATGCGCGATTTTGGCATGCGAAGCGACTACGACCTAAACGTAATGCACCCCAATCAAACTCTTGCCGAAACCACCCAAAGAGTTCTTTTGGGCATGACGCCTATTCTGGAAAAGGAACATCCCGACTTTGTCTTGGTCCACGGCGATACCGTTACAGCCGGTACCGCGGCGCTGGCCGCGTATTATTTGAGAATTCCCGTGGCTCACGTTGAGGCCGGGCTTAGGACGGGCGACAAATACGCCCCTTTTCCGGAAGAAATCATGAGGAGACTGGCGGACGCCATAAGCGATATACATTTCGCTCCTACAGGACAAGCCAGGGAGAACCTACTTAAGGAAAACACACCGGAAGACAGTATTTTTGTAACGGGTAATACCGCCGTTGATACGCTTCTTATGACTGTTCGCCGAGATTATGTGTTTCGCGACAGCGTGTTAAGCCAACTGGAGTTTGCCGGGGTTAAGAACATATTGGTTGAAGTTCATCGGCGTGAGAACTTCGGGGGCGGCCTTCACAATGTGGCACGTGCCTTGGCGCGTGTCGCCGATTCCCGCAAGGATGTTCGTCTTTTGGTGTCGGTCCACAAAAATCCCAACGCCAGGCAACCTGTGTTGGAGCATCTCAAGGGCCACCCCGGCGCAGTTCTGTTCGATCCCCTTGATTATCCCGATTATGTAAATCTCATGGGGCGCAGTTACCTTTTGGTTA
>CAYPVF010000058.1:0-8448 GCA_964414105.1 uncultured Eubacteriales bacterium | reverse complement strand
TATTCTGACAGACTCGGGCGGTGTTCAAGAAGAAGCGCCATCTTTGGGGGTTCCTGTGATAGTATGCCGGGAAAAAACCGAAAGGCCCGAGGCGGTAAAGGCGGGTACGGCGGTACTGGTAGGAACTGACGAGGCGCTTATTGTAGACACAATCGGAAATTTGTTGGACAATGATACAAGGTATCATTGTATGAAGTCGGCTGAAAACCCTTTTGGGGATGGCTTCGCTTCAAACAGAATCGTGAAATGGCTCTTGTACAAGGCAGGGTTTTCATCGGTTTTACCAAAGGAGTTCCGGGGTTTCATATCGAAGGATGAAGATTGAGGTATAAAGGGGGACGCCGTACTTGGCCAAGCGAGAACTTGATTCTATCTTGGAAGCAGAGGCGCAGGCTGCTTTGGCGATAGAGGAAGCCAAAAAGAAGGCACGGGATATCGTTTTGTCGGCAGAGCATGAAGCCGAAAACATAATGCGCAACCAAGAAGAGAACACGCGTTCCGTCATTGAAACACTTTTGTCAGAAGCGCGAAAAGAAAGGGACGCGCATGTGTCCCAAACTGTGTCAAAGTCTCAGTCGGAAACAGAGAGCATACGCAATTTGGCCGCGTCGCGGCTTAAAGAGGCTTTGGGTGTCGTTGTAGAACAGGTGAAGAAAGCCCTTTGAAGGGAGGAAAGCCGCCGAGTTTTGTGAAACCGGCGGCATCATCATGGCTGTAGCCAAAATGAAAAAAGTGACCATATTTGCCTCCCGGGATATAAAAGAGGCTGTCTTCGAGAAGCTTAGGGATCTTGAAATCATGGAAGTAACAGCGACGGAAGAATCTCGGGAACAACTGAGACAGGAGGCTTTTACCCAAGAGGTTCCGTTAGAGGTAAGAGAAAACCTGGAGAAGCTTTCCCATATTTCTTCTTACCTTACTAAATACAACCCACCTAAAAAAGGCTTCATAGACATGTTCACGGGCAAAAAGCCTGAAGTGTCTTTTGAGGATTTGGAGGACACCGTTAAGAACTATGACGTTAAAGCCTTTTACACCACCGTGCAAGAGCACGAAGAGAAGCTAAAGGCCATAGGGGCTGAAGAGAATAAGCTCATGGTTTCCCGTGAGCAATTCTTGCCTTGGGCGGCACTGGATCTGCCCATAAGCCACTTTGAGGGCACATCGTACACAGGAAGCTTTTTAGCTACTGTTAACGTTTCAGCCTTGGATGTTTTGCGTGAAAGCGCGCAAGAACAAAACTTGGCCATTCACTTTGAAACTGTTTGGGAAGACCGGGGTAAAGCGGGGCTTTGGGTAGTGCATCTGGCTGAGGATTTTGAAAAAGCCCGGGGGCTCGTTTCATCGGCGGGAGGCGCCACGGTTAGCCTTGATCCCGCCGACATCTCTAAAGAATTGACGGTACAACAGATAGTGGACGAGTTTGATACAAGGCTCCAACGTCTATCTTCCGAAAGAACGCGCATCCAAGATGAAGACATGGCCATGTCCCAGAATCTATTGAACGTGCTGGCCTTGTGGGATTACTACAAAGATAAAGAAAACCTCGCGGAGGAAGCAAAGAAGGCTCGCAAAACTGTATACACCCTTGCGGTAACCGGTTTTGTGAAACTTAAGGACATGCCTGTGCTTCGCGAGGCTTTTGAGGGCTTCAGCGAACTGGTTGTGACCGACGAAGATCCCGGGCCCGACGATGACGTTCCTGTGTATCTGGAGAACCATCCTTTAATTAGGCCTTTTGAGGTTATAACAAACATTTTCGGTTTTCCTCAGTACACCGAAATCGACCCTACTCCAGTGCTGGCTCCGTTTTTCTGGGTCTTTTTCGGTATCTGCCTGGGAGACGCCGTATACGGCATCGTGTTGGCGTTAGGTTGCTGGTTTTTTATGAGAACCCAAAAGCTAACCGACGGCGGCAAAAAAATGGTGACTCTTCTCATGTACTCGGGAGTTTCCACCATCATCATGGGCGCCATTATGGGAAGCTGGCTGGCTGACCTTCCAAGTGTTTTCTTTGGGGGAACAATTATCGATAGGTTAGCGCAGTCAGTGGCTGTTTTAGACCCAATTGGCGACCCCCTCACACTTCTGGCGCTATCCTTTGTTTTGGGAATCTTCCAGGTGTGGGTAGGAATTATCGTTAACATGTGGGGTTTGATCAAGTCAGGGCAAGTGTTGGAAGGCATCCTATCTCAAGGTTCATGGGTTGTTACCATAGGCGGAGGGGTTGTGTGGATAGGGGCCCAGGTCTTCGGATACGGCGCGACTATACCCCTTTTCATCACTGGGGTTGGAGCTTTGATGGTGGTTTACGCGGCATCCAGAAGCCAAAAGAACATTTTGCTCAAACCCTTCACAGGCCTTTACGGCCTTTACAGTATAGTCGGGTACTTTTCCGACACTATGAGTTATTCCAGGCTTCTGGCCCTGGGGCTCGCCAGCGCTGTAGTAGGCGTGGTGGTAAATAAAATAGCCGAACTCATAGCTAACATGATTCCTGTCGTAGGGTGGGCGTTTGTTCCCTTCGTTCTGTTAGGAGGGCACGTGTTCAACCTCACCATTAACGTTCTGGGAAGTTTTATCCACTCAGGACGTCTTCAATTCGTAGAGTTCTTCACTAAGTTTTTCGAAGGGGGTGGCAAGCCCTTTAAGCCGCTTGGAAGAGTCAGTGACAATGTATGGCTAAGCTAGTTCGTTCAAACCGGCACTAATTAGTTTTACACTGATTTGGGAGGGGTTTAGGTATGTTTGGGGGATCTGCTGGTGCGTGGATAGCAATGGGAATTGTTTTACTGGTTATCGTGGGTTCGGTAGGCGCCTTTTTCGGGCCCATGTTGGGAGGCAACGCTATAGCTCTTATGGGGGCGGGCGTGGCGGTATTCTTGGCGGGTATGGGTTCTACAGTAGGCGTGGGTATAGCCGGTGAAAAAGCTTCGGGAATCACCAGCGAAGACCCGGAAAAATTCGGCCGTCTGTTGCTTCTGCAAGCTCTACCCGGCACCCAGGGCATTTATGGATTCTTAGTTGGCTTCTTGGCTATTTTTAGAATGGGTGCTTTTTCCGGCGGAATGTCCTTGTCGTTGGAACAAGGCTGGCAATTCTTCTTTGCTTGCTTGCCTGCTGCTATCTCCTGTCTTACAACCGGTCTTTACCAGGCAAGAGTTTCTGTGGCCGCTATGGATATCGTGGCAAAACACCCGGAAGAGTCCGGTAAAGCTTTGATTCTCCCGGCAATGGTTGAGACTTACGCTGTGTTGGGTCTTCTGGCTTCCGTACTTCTGATTATGTTCTCGGTAAGAGTTTAGGGGGCAAACTTATGCCCTTAGAAGACATCGTCAAAAAAATAGCGGATAAAGCCTCACAAGAGGTATCCGGCATTTTGGATGAGGCCAAAGAAAGGGCTCGTTTAAGGCTTAAGGAAGCAACTGAAAAAGCTTTGGCGGTTGCCGACAAGGAGCTTTCCGACGCGAAGGAAGCCATCCAAAGAGATACCGATATAGTCATAGCGCGAGCCGAAACCGAGCGTCGTCAAGCCGTTTTAGGAGAAAAGCAAGATTTGGTAGAAGGCGTGTTCGATGGAGCTTTGGCTTCGTTATTGGACTTGCCCGGGGATGACTACAAAAACTTACTGGTTGAGGCCGTGGTCAGGTCTTCTTCAGGCGGCGAGGAAATCGTTTTGGGATCCAAAGACAAGAGTAAACTTGGGACAGATTTTCAAGATCGATTAAGGGCGGCTTTGAAGGCCCAAGGAAAGTCGGAACAAGTTAAGATAACGTACGATGACCATGTTTTGGGCGGGGGATTCATTCTTAAACGCGGTGGGATCAGTCTCAACGCCACATTCCCTGCTGTCGTAAAAGAGCTTTCGGATGAACTTGAAATTGAGGTAGCTCGCATCCTGTTTGCGGAGTGAGCCCTATTTAAGGTGGGTCGAGCTTGGACGAATATGGTTGGGCAAGTGCCGTAGGAAAACTGAGGATCTTGGAAAAAGGCTTTCTTACCAGGACCGATCTTAGCCAGCTCGCGTCTTCCGGGAGCTTAAGTTCTGCTTTGAGTGCGCTAAGAGATTCAGGTTACGGGCCTTTTGTGTCGAGTGTCCCTATGGAGGATTTCGACTCTGCCTTACAAATGGCCCTTCAATCTGAGTACAACACGATAATGTCCTTAGCCTATGAGCCTTTCATCATAGTTGCTTTCAGGGCAAGACACGATTTTCACAATCTCAAGGTGTACGCCAAAAGCGACCGGCTGGGCATGGCTCTGGAAACACAAGCGCTGTCGCCGGCGGGGAACCTAAGCCCGGATGGGCTCGGGGTTTTGTGCCGCGCCTTCCATTGGGGCGGGTCAGAGACTAATGGCCCCTTGGCCCTACTGGGAAAGGACATTCGCCGCATATACGGTGAAACGGCCAAGTTCTCGGGAGACAGCGATGAATCTGACGCTGTATTAGCTCTTAAGATGGACGCTTGGATAGACAAGATGTATTTCAGTTGGTACAGGGAAAAGCTTGGAAAACTGGGATATGAAACTTTAGACGGTTTCGTTTCGTTAGAGATAGATATCACGAATCTACGCATGTTTTTACGGGCGAGAAAACAAGGAATACCCCAAGCCATAATGGGCGAGGTTTTTCTTTCAGACGGCTCGATTTCAAAGGATCGCCTTTCGGCGGCTTTTGGCGCCAGTGGGCTTGAGGGGCTCAGTATATACGCGGGCACGGTTTTAGACGGCCTGGCGGGTTTAGGGAAAGAAGCTTTTTTGAGCGGGGCTGGCCTTACTTCGTGGGAAAGGCAATGCGATGACTTTTTCACCAAGTATGTTAAAAGGGCAAAAAATGTGCCTATGGGGCCTGAACCTGCTTTCGGCTACATTTACGGGAGAGAAATCGAGGCCAGAAACCTGAGAGTGATTCTTTCGGGGAAGCAATCCTCGGTTTCTTCTGAAGAGATTCTAGAGAGGTTGCGTGAGCCTTATGTCTAAGGTCGCCGTTTTGGGTCAGAGAGATGCTGTGTTGGGCTTCAAGGCAAGCGGCGCTGTTGTGTTTACTGCCGACAGTGTAGATGAAGCGCGCGAGGCCTTAGTCCACGTTCAAAAAGGCGATTTTGCTATTTTGCTCGTCACAGAGGAAATGGCTGGCTCACTAAAAGCCGAGCTTGCGCCCTTGTATGAAATGCCAAAGCCAGTTGTGACTATTTTGCCCGACGCGGCTCATCCAAAAGGGCTTGGCATGGAACTACTTCAAAAAAGGGTAGAACGGGCGGTCGGCGTCAACATTCTCTTAAAGGGAGAGGAATGATGCGGCATGGCAGAAGCCACGATTGAAGGACGGATTATAAAGGTATCCGGCCCGTTGGTAGTGGCCCAAGGCATGGCCGGCTGCCGTATGTATGACGTTGTCAGAGTCGGCGACAAAGGTGTTGTAGGCGAAATCATCGAACTCAAAGGGGATACAGCCTCGATTCAGGTTTACGAAGAGACATCCGGGGTAGGCCCCGGCGAAAAAGTCACTTCGACAGGGCTTCCCCTAAGCGTCGAACTTGGCCCGGGGCTGATTGGCTCCATCTTTGACGGAATTCAACGACCTCTAAACGTCATTCACGAGATGGCCGGCAGTTATATAGAGCGGGGAATAGATGTTCCCGGCCTTGATAGAAACAAAAAGTGGCACTTTGTCCCCAACGTTAAGGCGGGTGACAAGGTATATAAAGGCGATGTTTTGGGTTGGGTGCAAGAAACAGAACTTGTGAAGCATTCGGTCATGGTTCCCCCCGACATTGCCCAAGCAGAAGTCCTGAACATCAACGAAGGCGAGTTCACCGTTGTGGAAACCGTCAGCACCCTTCGGGTAGCCGGTGAAGAGCGTTCCGTCACTATGCTTCAAAGGTGGCCGGTTCGTCAGGCAAGGCCTGTAAAAGAAAAAGTGGCGCCTCACGATCAGCTTATTACCGGTCAGCGGGTTGTGGACGCGTTCTTCCCAATAGCCAAAGGCGGCACGGCTTGCGTACCGGGACCTTTCGGAAGCGGCAAAACGGTTATTCAGCACCAGTTGGCCAAATGGGCCAACGCGGATATCATCATTTTTATCGGCTGTGGTGAGCGCGGTAACGAGATGACAGACGTTCTTCTGGAGTTCCCCGAGCTAAAAGACCCTAAGACAGGGAAACCGCTCATGGAGCGCACCATATTGGTCGCTAACACATCCAACATGCCTGTGGCGGCCAGAGAAGCATCCATTTATACTGGGATGACTTTGGCCGAGTATTACCGGGATATGGGGTTTGACGTGGCGCTTATGGCCGACTCTACGTCTCGTTGGGCTGAGGCTTTGCGAGAGATATCGGGCAGGCTTGAGGAAATGCCGGGCGAAGAAGGTTACCCCGCATACCTTGGCTCAAGGCTAGCTGGGTTTTACGAGCGCTCGGGAAAAGCCAGGCTTTTGGGAAGCGATGAGCGTGTCGGCGCGTTGAGCGCTATAGGCGCCGTGTCGCCTCCCGGTGGAGACCTATCAGAGCCTGTTACACAGGCCACGCTTCGTATCGTGAAAGTGTTCTGGGGCCTAGACGATAGGCTTGCCGCGAGAAAACACTTCCCGGCCATAGACTGGCTCACCAGCTATTCTTTGTATAACGACAGGCTGGATGAATTCATAAGGGAAAATACAGGTAAGGATTTCCCTGAGATGCGTGACCAGGCTATGTCTATCCTTCAGGAAGAACAGGAATTGACAGAGATCGTGCGATTGGTCGGATTGGATGCTCTTTCCACAAGGCAAAGAATGATTCTGGAAACAGCCAAATCGCTGCGAGAGGACTTTTTGTACCAAAGCGCTTTCCACGATGTGGATACCTACTGTTCCCAAAAGAAGCAGTACGGCATTTTGCAGGCCATCTTGGAATTCCATGACAAAGCGCTTAAGGCACTGGAAGCTGGCGCCAAACTCGATCATATTCTTAAGTTGTCGGTGCGCGAGAGTATAGCCAGGGCGAGGATTACGCCTGAGGATGAATGGCCAAAGGAGCTTGAACAAATCTTGGCGGCTATTGAAGCTGAGGTTAGTCTCTAAGGCACTGGGGGAATTTGGATGCCATTGGAATATACAACTATAAGTGAAATATCGGGCCCTCTTGTGATGGTCGAAAAAGTTCGCGAGGTTCACTACGACGAGCTTGTGGAAGTTGAGACTAAAGACGGCGAGCTTCGAAGGGGACGAGTGCTGGAAGCCCTCCAGGGCCAAGCTTTGGTACAGGTCTTTGAAGGCACCTCGGGCCTTGACGTTAACGCTTCCAAGGTAAGGTTTCTTGGGAAAGTGTTGGAGATCCCCGTATCACCGGATATTTTGGGCAGGGTTTTTAACGGCTCCGGTACGCCTATTGACGGCGGCCCCAAGATTATCCCGGAAAAACGGTTGGATATTAACGGAAGCCCGATGAATCCGTTTGCCAGGTCTTATCCTTCCGAGTTTATTCAGACGGGCATTTCGGCTATCGACTGCATGAACCCGTTGGTCAGAGGGCAAAAGCTGCCCATATTCTCGGGCGCGGGGCTTCCTCACGCCGAGATGGCGGCGCAAATCGCCCGGCAGGCTTCGGTTTTGGGATCAAAAGAGCCTTTCGCCGTGGTATTCGGCGCCATGGGCATTACTTTCGAAGAAGCCGACTATTTCACAAGCGATTTTCGGAGAACCGGCGCTCTAGACCGCTCGGTTCTGTTTATGAATTTAGCAAACGACCCGGTTATCGAAAGAATAGCCACACCGCGTATGGCGCTGACAGTGGCCGAGTATTTGGCGTTCGAACAGGACATGCACGTTTTGGTTATTCTTACGGACATGACCAACTACGCTGAAGCGCTTCGGGAAGTGTCGGCAGCCCGTAAAGAAGTACCTGGAAGGCGCGGGTATCCTGGCTATATGTACACCGACCTTTCCCAGATGTACGAAAGAGCGGGACGTCTAAGGGGTAAGAAAGGGTCTATCACTCAGATTCCTATCTTGACCATGCCTGAAGACGACAAAACCCACCCAATCCCGGACTTGACAGGTTACATCACCGAGGGGCAGGTTATTTTGTCAAGAGAGCTTCACA
The DNA here is from genome assembly GCA_964414105.1 of uncultured Eubacteriales bacterium. Taxonomy (GTDB): domain Bacteria; phylum Bacillota; class Sulfobacillia; order Fermentithermobacillales; family Fermentithermobacillaceae; genus JAXGZG01. The sequence continues at coordinate 364 of CAYPVF010000058.1, read as the reverse complement.
AAAAGGGTATATATCCGCCCATTGATATTTCTGTGTCTTTGTCCAGGCTGAAAGACAAAGGTATCGGCGAAGGCAAAACCAGGGAAGACCATGCTGACGTTTTGAACCAGTTGTCGGACGCCTATGACAGGGGTAAGGAAGCCAAAGAGTTATCAGTGGTTTTGGGAGAAGCCGCTTTGAGTGATTCCGACAAAATGTTCCTGAGGTTTGCGGACTCTTTTGAGGCAAGGTTTGTAAGACAGGGTTCTACCGAAAACAGAACCGTACAAGAGACCTTGGATATCGGTTGGGACCTTATGTCTATTTTGCCCACAAGCGAGCTCAAGCGTGTGTCAGACCGGAACATGCAGAAATATTTGCCCGC
>CAYPVF010000057.1:0-12538 GCA_964414105.1 uncultured Eubacteriales bacterium | reverse complement strand
CTCCATTCCTTCTGCCACAAGACCGTTAACCCCCGCCCGTTCCAGGCGTTTGGCCAAATTCACCGACGACACAAGGGATAAAACCTTTATCCCGGCATCGCGAAAACGCGGAACATATTTCCCGGGGTTACCGGCGCCCGTGGTGACAACCGGGACTTCTTCTTGAATGAGCATGTCAATGATTCCATCTACAAAAGGCGACAAAAAATAAATGTTGACGCCAAAAGGCTTTGACGTAAGCTCACGGGCTTTTCGTACCTGGGCCCTAACATGCTCTATAGGGGCGTTACCCGCCCCTATAAGCCCCAGGCCCCCGGCTTCACTCACCGCCGCGGCGAGCTCGGCCGTGGCGACCCAAGCCATACCTCCTTGTATTATGGGATATGAAACCCCCAGTAAATCGCACAAATCCGTATGGATGCCCATAGTTTTTCCCCTCAAAGCTAAAACGTTTTGGCTATTCTATCACGGCGTAGTTTCAGCGCCATTGTCTTCACCCTCCAAAATCCCCTTCAAGCCCGACAATGCTCCGAAAATGCCTGCTGCTTCCGTAGGCACAACGATTTTTGTCGCTTTCCCGTCTGACACCTTTTCAAGTGCCTCAAGGGTGCGTATGGCCACCACTTCTTTTGTGGGCGCCGATTGTTTGATGGCGTTGTACACCATTTTTATGCCTTCGGCTTTGGCGTTTTGAACCGCCAGAATAGCCTGTGCCTCGCCTTCAGCCTTTAAAATCTCGGCTTGTTTGTGGCCTTCCGCGAGCTGTACCTGGGCTTCCCTGTCCCCTTCAGCCCTTAGAATAGCCGACCTTTTGTCCCCCTCTGCCCTTAAAATAGATTCGCGTCGTTCTCTTTCCGCCCTCATCTGTTTTTCCATAGCGTCCAAAAGGTCTCTGGGGGGCGCTATATTTTTAATCTCAACACGGGTGACTTTAATTCCCCACCTGTCAGTGGCATCGTCCAAAATATGCCGGAGTTTGCCGTTTACGGCATCCCTTGAGGTAAGGGTTTGATCCAAATCCATGTCGCCTACGATATTTCGAAGAGTTGTGGCGGCTAGGAACTCAATGGCCGCCCTGGGACTTGCTATCTCGTAGGTATATTTCACGGGATCGGTAACTTGAAAATACACTACCGTGTCTATTTGCATGGTAACGTTGTCCTTAGTTATGACAGGCTGGGGCGGATAATCTACCAACTGTTCCCTTAAATCGATAATGGCTCGCATATGATCTATGAAAGGCAGCAAAATGTTTACCCCTGTTTCCGCCACCCCGTGAAATTTCCCAAGCCTTTCCACGATCCCCGCGCGGGACTGAGTTATGACTCTTACAGAAGTAGCGGCGAAGGCGATAGCCAACAAAAACAACACTGAAAAAAAGTATTGCAACAAATTCACTCCCTTGAAAAGATTTACTCAAGTGTCCGCACCATAAGGTGAACACCTTCCACTTTTACAACCCGAACAGTAACCCCTTTTGGTATGGGACTGTTTTTTATAGATCTGGCCGACCAAATATCACCGCCGATTTTCACCTGGCCGGACCCATTTTCGGGTATTGCCCAGATAACTAAAGCTTCTTTGCCAAAAAGCGCTTGAACGTTGGTTTTAAGCTCAATGCGTTTGCCGTGAAAGAAGAACGCCAGACGTTTGGTAGAAAGAACCAGAACCATTGACACCGCCAGAAATAAGCCAAGCTGCCACTCTAAAGACAAACCTAATTTCGCCACTGTGGCCGCTACAAGCGCTCCGCCTCCAAACCAAATGATAAAAAAGCCCTCTGTAAAAATCTCGATTATAAAGAAAAGCACCGCCGCAGTAATCCACCACAGTGTGTTGGACAAAGGATCCCCCCCCATAAACCTACGTTACATGATACAGAAAGTTTCCGGCAGGATTTACTCGCCTTGTGGAAGAAGAAACGTTGTTCGACAGGTCTTTTATACCTGGAGGGGAGTATCTTGTCAAAACCTAAGATTCTTTTAGTAAACGCCCCGCACAATTTCGGGTGGCCTTGGGGTAAGGGCAATTTTTATAGGGGATTTTACGAATATTTGGGCACAGGTTATCTGGCTTCTGCCATGGAAAAGCAAGATATAGACGTGGAGATCCTGGACGCTCCTTTTCACGGTTTCGGCCCCCAAAAAACTGCCCAAGAGATAAAAACACGACATTTCGATGTGCTCGGGGTTTCATCGAACTGGCAAGAATTCTTCCCGCAAACAGAAAGGCTTCTTAACGAATTCAAAGAGCCGGCTTTCCCTATAATATTGGGCGGCCATTTCCCCACCATAGCGCACAGAGAGCTTCTAAGGGATTTTCCGCAGCTTTTGGCTGTGGGTATAGGCGAAGCTGAGGATACTTTGGGGAAAACAGTCTTACAATTGGCGGCAGGCCGCCCCCTGTCTGAAGTTTTGGGAATTGCCGTGCAAGGCGCAGGCCATAAAAATCCAGACAGGCCTTTTTGCAAGAAACTGGATTCCCTTGAATTTCCGAAAAGGCCCCAAGCGGAATGGTACCGGGCCGGAAAAAACCCGGGGCTCGCGGCGGCAAGCCTTTTGTCGAGCAGAGGCTGTCACGGTACTTGCAGTTTTTGCACAATACACTCGTTCATCAAGAATCAGGAAGGGCCGCGTTGGAGGGCAAGAACGCCCGAAAACGTCGTAGACGAAATTGAAAAACTTCAGAAAGATTACGGTTTTACCTATTTTCGCTTCGTAGACGAAGATTTTTTTGGACGTTGTCCCCAAGGCCGGGAGCGGGCTTTTCAAATTGCGCGCCTGATTGTATCCAGAGGCATCAAAATGAAATTTGAACTGTATTGCCGGGCTGATGAAATTGACCCGGAAATCCTGAAAGCCCTTGTTGAAGCCGGTCTGAATGGGGTTTACATAAGCCTTGACGCCGTGTCCGAGAGCGATATTGAACTTTACAGTAAAGGTACAACCAGGCAACAAATGGTGGATTCTGTGCGTTATGTAATGGACGCGGGAATCCAGCTTGCCTACAGCTTCATCTTTTGGCATCCTTACAGAAAACTTTCTGATATTAAGGAAGCTTTCAAACTTTTGGATGATGCGGCGGAAGGAAACCCCCAAAAATACGCCTCCATACTCAAAGGAATGCAAACCGGCATCGTTTCTGATTTGGTGGTGCTCACAGGGTCGCCCTTGGAGGACAAAATCCGTGAAGACGGTTTGCTATCGGGCGACTATCGCCAGTATAACTACGGTTTCACCCACACTTCCACCCGAGTTGCCTACTATTTTATGAAAGGCTACAAACGCGTAAGGTCTGTCGCCCAAAACATATCTAACACACGATTGCGTCCCAGCACAAACCGTGACCAAGAGTAACCCTATTAGGGTAAACCCCTTATGTTTTAGCCGCGAGCAACTCTATTAGCTGTGGCAAACCTTCTTACGGTTGCATAAGATCGTTCAACTTATTATTAGGGTCCTTGGGGGATGATGGCGTGACAACTTTATCGGAAATGGCAATTGGCTTAGAAGCGGTTTTTTTGAAACATGCCGACGAAAGCCTGCTTAAAGACAGACTAGCGGATTTGGGCTTCACACCTGGGGCCAAGGTCAAAGTGATAAGGCACGGGCCGAAAGAGAACCTGGTCGCGGTGGACATTCGTTCAACGGTTATAGCCATAAGAAAGCTGGAAGCGGGCAGAATCCTGGTCAACATGATTCCATAATCCCAGGCGATTTTACTGGCGTGAGAATTTGTTGGAGGGATTGCACTTGCCAAAAGGAAAAACCGGCTTGGTCGCCCTAGCAGGCAACCCCAATGTGGGCAAAAGTACCGTGTTTAACAGCCTGACCGGCTTGAATCAGCACACGGGAAACTGGCCCGGAAAAACAGTGGGCATTTTTCAAGGAACCGTGAATTATAAAAGCACAACACTGAAGTTTGTGGATTTGCCCGGTACCTACTCTTTGCGCGCCAATTCAAAAGAAGAAGAAATCGCCCGGGATTTTATACTGAACGAAAACCCCGATGTGGTCGTTTGCGTCATTGATGCCACATGTTTGGAGCGAAACCTATACCTGGTATTTCAAGTAATGTCCGGGGCACGAAGTTGTGTGGTTTGCCTGAATCTTATGGATGAAGCGGCTAAAAAGGGTATAACAATCGATGTGCCCAAATTGCAGTCACTCCTGGGCGTGCCTGTCATACCGACAGCGGCCAGAAGTGAACAAGGTATAGATAAGCTTCTGGAAACCGTGTACAAAGCCGTATCAAGAAAAGAAACCGACGAGCAGGAAACCCGCGTTTTTCCATCGCATGTGACTGTGGAAGAACTATATGAGAGGGCCGAATCAATAGCGTCTTCTGTGACCAGCATGGATTTGCCAAAGGGCAGAAGCCTTACAGAACGTATAGACGACGTTCTCACTTCGAAAATGTATGGCATACCTATCATGCTCGCACTTTTGGGCCTGGTTTTCGCGGTTACACTTTGGTTGGCAAATTACCCATCGGAGCTCCTGGCGAAGGCATTTTCTGTTGTGGAGGAAGGGCTCACACAAATAATACTGAAATCCGGCCTGCCCTCCTGGTTTCACGGAATCTGCGTTTTGGGGGTCTTTCGGACAGTGTCTTGGGTGATCTCTGTAATGCTGCCGCCAATGGCCATCTTTTTTCCGCTGTTTACCTTTCTAGAGGATTTCGGATACCTGCCAAGAATCGCTTTTAACCTTGATCACCTTTTCACCAAAAGCGGGGGCCACGGAAAACAAGCGCTAACCATGAGTATGGGGTTTGGATGTAACGCGGCGGGGGTTGTAGCTGCCAGAATAATCGAATCGCCTAAAGAACGGCTGATAGCTATCCTCACCAACAATTTCGTGCCCTGTAATGGAAGATTCCCAACCCTTATCGCGCTTTCAGCAATCTTTTTCGCGGGTAAGGGCTTTATTGGAGCCATAGTACCCACATTGTGTGTCACAGGAATGGTGCTAATCGGTGTAGGCGCTACTTTGGCCGTATCGAAAATACTGTCAACTACTTCCTTAAAGGGAGTGCCAACATCTTTTGTGTTGGAACTACCACCCTATCGCAAACCCGATGTATGGGGCGTAATAGTTCGATCTTGGAAAGACCGGACGATATGGGTTTTAAAAAGAGCGGTGATCGTGGCGTTACCGTGCGGAGTTGTCACTTGGTTCTTGGCCAATGCTCAATTGGGAGGCATAAGCTTATTGGGCAGGATGTCTTCGGCTCTAAACCCGTTTGCAAGGCTCATAGGTTTAGACGGGGTTATCCTAACCGCGTTTATCCTCGGGTTTCCCGCAAACGAGATTGTCCTTCCCATCGCTTTGATGAGCTACCTTTCCCAAGGCGCCATGATAAATCCCGATTCCTTAAGCGCCATCGCAATGGTACTGAAAGACAACGGGTGGAACTGGATTACAGCCCTATCGGCATCGCTTTTCTCTCTTCTGCACTTCCCTTGCGGTACAACCGTGTATACGGTTTTCAAGGAAACGGGCAGTAAGAAAATGACCTTTCTGTCTGTTCTCATCCCAACGGTGGTGGCCGTATTGGCACTGTTGGCGCTGAACTTGTTTTTGAGAGTTATGGGTGTTTCTGCATAATCCGCCCAAAATCTGTTTGGGGCAGGATATCGGGACGTTTTGGGCGAAATCTTTATCCAGCATTCGGCCAAAGCATGATACCGAGGCGGGAAGTCTGTGGCAAAAAAGATAGCGTTATCTTGGGCCGGCGACGGCACGCATATTGTTATGGATCCTAATACGGGCCGGTGGCTTGAAGCAAAAGCAACAGAGCTTTCCGAAGCCGCCCTTACGGAAAAATGTGAGTACTTGGGCAGTGTTCAAGCTTTAACGTCCACGCCATACCGCGGAAATTTGGTCGTCCATGGGGATAATCTGCTGGCCATGAAAGCTTTACTGCACGAGTACCGTGAGAAAGTGGACCTAGTATATGTCGACCCGCCGTTTAACACAGGGCGGGCACAAGCTTCTTTTACTGATTCTTTGGAAAACGGCGCCTGGCTTTCTATGTTTCGGGATAGGGCGCTTACGGCTTTTGATCTGTTGAAACCCGGCGGCGTATTCACGGCACACCTTAATTACCTTGGCCAACCCTACGCCAGAGTGATTTTGGATGAGCTTTACGGGCAGGAAAACTTGGTATCACAAATATCGTGGCAAAGGGCCCCGGACAGAACCGTTCTTGGACAAGGCCAAACACCCATAAATGACTGCCTCGAATACATTCTTGTGTACGCGAAAGACAAGCTAAGGGCAGATTTGCCACCTTTACGCAAAGAGGGGCCTTTGTCATGGAAAACGCTTAGCACTTATTCTAGAGTGCTGAAATTTTCTCCGTCAAAAGAGATTGTCGATGGTTTTACCGACAAAAAGGGAAAACCGGTTACCGTTTTCGAGCACCCGTGGTACGACCTGCAACCGGTGGGTTTGCGAGATCTTGAAAAGGCTTATAACCAACCCTTGCGACACTTAAGGCCGCTCTTCCCTAACCTCGTGCGACTTACAAATCAGCAGCCTGAGAGCACTTTTCAGCAAAGCCTGATATCCCGAATGCCCAAAAAAAATGTCCTGTATTCCGCCGATTTTACCCAGGCAAGAGGAAAATACAAGGGGGAAAGAACCAGGTACTACCTGAATGGCCAAGTTGTGTTGTTTCTTTCGGATGTGGCCCGGCTTCAATCCCAAGGGCTTACGCGAGTTTCCGATTTGAATAACCTATGGACTCATGAACAAATACCCTCCACAGGAATTGCCCGAGAAGGCGGCGTCACGCTGAAAAGGGGCAAAAAGCCGGAGCTGCTGCTAAAAACGATAATCGAGTGTTTTTCAAAGAAAGGCGACTTGGTTCTGGATTATTTCGCGGGCACAGGCACAACCGGGGCAGTCGCTCACAAGCTTCACAGGCGCTTCATTATGGTTGAAGCCGGGCCAAAACAGTTGTCTTTGTGCCTTGAGAGAATGCGCAGGGTTATCGATGGCAAAGATCCGACAGGAATCACAAAACAAATCGGTTGGCAGGGCGGCGGCGGGTTTCGCCTTTTACAGGTTGAAGGCGGGCCGAAGCCCGCCTAGTAGCTAAAATTTACACTCCATCCTGACAGAGGCGGAAATAGTAAGACTCCCCGTTTCTATAGGACTGCCACCTCTGACGCCCTCCTCCATGAGCGAATAGTTGGGCATGTTACCTGATACGGAATAGTAGCCATCGGATATAGAGTGTACCCCTAAAATGTGTACCCCCGCGGCTTCCGCCATTATGTCGGCTTTGGAACGCGCGTTTTTCACGGCTTTCGCCAGCATCTCTTCTCTTACGGCGGTTGAATCTTTCAGCCCAAAAGAAATACTGCCTATGCTGTTAGCCCCGGCATCGGCTGCGGCATCTATGACATCGCCAACCTTCGATATGTCGCTAATCCTCACGACTACAGAGTTGTTGCACCTAAACCCCACAAGAACTTGCTTAGCCACCGACTTCTCGTCATGCCATTCGTACTGCGGGTAAACACTGTAATTATCCGTTTGTATATCGTCTTTTGAGATACCGGCCGCCACCAACGCATCGATCACTGCCGTCATTTTTGTCGCGTTATCGTTTTGAACCGCTTTCGCAGTTGGGGCATTGGTTTCTACCCCAAAACGCGCTGTGGCCACGTCGGGTTTCACTTGTGTCTGGGCCTCTCCGTTTACCGAAATCAAATTGAGTATGGGTTGCTCCGCCATGGCCTGGCGAGGAATAAGAATGGCCGCTGACAAAACCACAACAATCAGAATACCGGATGCCAACAGTATGTTCCCTAATTTGCCGCCCAACAATGTACTCACTCCTTGTATACTTAAGATTCACCGCTTCACGGCTATTTGGACGCCCCAGAACGCCCGGTGTTCCATTCCGCATTTGGCCAACTTGACGCTTGGCAGGTGTCAAAGGACAATATTAAAAGGCGGAAGGTGAAAGAAAGGGGGCCCCGCGCCATGGAGTTTTTGAGCCCGGCGAAAAAAGGGCTGTGGGAGACAACTATAAAGAAGTCGCGGTTTATAGGAAGGGCGGCCCCCGCGTTTTCAGAGGAAGAAGCTGAAACTTTTGTAGCTGAAGTGCGCGAAAAGCACCCTGACGCAACCCATAACGTTTACGCGTATTCGGTAGGCCAGGGCACCCCGGTGGATAGGCTTACCGACGACGGGGAGCCAAGGGGTACTGCCGGATACCCAATTTTGGATGTAATCCATAAACGAAAACTGCGCAATGTAGTGTGTGTGGTTACGAGATATTACGGTGGAACACCCTTGGGCGCCGGCGGACTTCTAAGGGCTTACGGAAGAGCCGCCCGGGGCGCTTTGGACAATTCAGAAGTTAGCAGTTATACATATCACAGCCTGCTTAAGATAAGGGTAGCCTACGACCAATACGACAGGGTCCAAAGGCAACTTGTGACTCTTGGGGCGGTTATGGACAAAGTTGATTTCGAAACAGACGTCACTCTCTGGGTTTACGTTCAGCACCATAAGGTAGGCGCGCTTTCTAGGGCCGTCACCGACATGACGGCAGGAAAGGCCATTATACACGCTGAAAGTGGAAAGTACATCCCTGGTTAGAAGGCAAGTGGAGGTTTTCTCAAATGGATTCGAGCCAACGGCAATATGAGGAAGAACGGCTGGAAATGGTTCTGGCCGAGATCCGTCGACAAATAGACGACAAACGAACGCAAATAGAAAGCGATATAGAAAACCAAATCAAGATCACCAAAACGCAATGGGAAGAAGAATTGCCAACCGCGATTCGGGGATTCGAAGATTTGGCGGTTTTGGCGGCAGAGAACCAAAGAATCGCGCTTTTGAACAAGTATCACGACCTTTCTCGAGGCGGCCTCAGGCGGCTTGAAAAAATGGCCTCATCGCCCTATTTTGGCCGCATAGACTTTTGCCCGTCCTTTTCGGATACTGCCATTCAAATATACATAGGAATTACGGCTTTAGCCGATCAAGAATCCGGCGCTCATTTGGTTTTTGACTGGCGGGCCCCTGTGTCCAGCATGTTTTACGATTGCGAGCTTGGTCCGGCAAAGTATGATTCCCTGCGGGGCGCCGTTCACGGAAACCTTCTTTTGAAGCGGCAGTTTAAGATAGAAAACGGCCGGCTACTATTTATGTTCGACACTGACCTTGCCATAGACGACGATATCTTGCAGCAAGTATTAAGCACCGCTCAAGGCGATCACATGAGAACAATCGTAAATACTATTCAAAAAGAACAAGACCGGGTAATAAGAAACGAGCGCCACAAGATACTAATGGTACAAGGCGTGGCCGGCAGCGGTAAAACTTCTATAGCGCTTCATAGGGCGGCTTACCTTCTATACAGACACAGAGACAGCATGACATCTAACAGCATAGTGATCTTTTCGCCCAACAGGGTGTTTAGCGATTATATATCGGATGTCCTGCCTGAACTGGGTGAAAGCAATGTGAGCCAAGCCACTTTTAAAGAACTGGCACAAGATTTGTTAGACAACCGATTCACCATAGAGGATGTTCACGACCAGTTGGAGTACGTTATAGGCGGAAGAACAGAAGGGCTGCAAAGGGAGGTTCGGGATTCCGAAAGCCTGGATGAAGCCCTGGCCCAATACCGCACGCGCCTTTGTTCTATCCAATGGAAATCTTCCGGGGATTTCGTTCAAACCATGAAAAATTACGCTTCTTTTTTGGAGCTCCAAGACCCAGGTTTTCAGTCTTTGGTACATAACGACAAAGTACTTGTGTCCAAAGAAGAACTGCAAACCCTTTTTAGCCGCGATTACGCATATTTACCCCTTTACAAAAGGCTTGACAAGATTCGCCGCCGTGTCTTTTGGCTTTTGGGGCCCATCGAAGACCAAAGACGAAAACAATTGGCCGAGCATATGGCCAACGACCCAGACTACGCAAGCTACATGGAAAACGATATACGCGTTTTTGCAAGACAAAAAGTAAGCCAAGAGTTTCAAGGATTGCGGGCGCACGTTAACTCCCTTACGTCCCGAGACGTTGTAACCGAATACATTAAGCTGTTTAGAAATCGTGAAGTGTTCCAAGCCGTGGCGACAGGGTCCAAACCCAGTAATCTTCGGAAGATTATAGATGACACAGTAAAAAACCTTTCTGCCGGGTTTATTCAATACGAGGATCTGGCCCCGATATTACTTCTAAAACATATAGTCGAAGGTTATCCTGAAAAAGCGATTTCATCACACCAAAAAGAAGCACCGGGCAAAAAACCTCCGCCTATAACCTATTCTCAGGTAAAACATGTAATAATCGATGAAGCCCAAGATTACGGTTTACCCCAATACGAAGTGTTAAAAAGGGCTTTCCCCAACGCAAGCATGACAATACTGGGTGATTTGAACCAATCAGTGCACCCCAAGTACGCTATTAGTGAGTATCAGGAATTGCGGACGACGTTTGCTCCTGAAGACCCAATTTTGGTAACTCTACAAAAAAGCTATCGAACAACTACGCAAATCGCTCAATTTGCCAAAGCCATTTTGCCTGAAGGGGAGGCTTTTGAAACCGTCTGGCGTCCGGGCCCCCTACCCACGCTGACCCGCACTGAAGACATATTTCAAGATGTATGCTCGGCCCTGGAAACCTTTAGGCTCGAAGGGTTCCGATCTGTGGCTGTAATATGCAAAACAGCTACTGAAAGTCAATTGACGCATGAGCGATTACAAGCTTTGTTGGGGGATGATAAGGTACACCTTGTACGGGCAAAAGATTCGAAATTTGTAAAAGGCGTGGTTGTCATTCCTTCTTATTTGGCAAAAGGGCTTGAGTTTGAGGCCGTCATTGTGTTCTGTGCCGGAAGCCGCCATTATTCCCACGAGGAAGACAGAAAACTGCTGCACATGGTTTGCACGAGAGCCTTGCACAGGTTGTCCTTATATTATTCAGACAAAATATCCCCGTTTCTTAAGAACATTGACCCAAGTTTGTACAGTTCCGCCTAAAGGGAGAGTGCTTTTATGTCCAAACTCATGACCACCGCACGTTTTGCGGGGCTTGAAGCCAAAAATAGAGTAGTCATGCCACCCATGGCGACAGCCATTGAGGGCCCAGGCGGTTCCTTGAAAGACGACGGATTCCCAAGCGACCCCACCATAGCCCATTACCGTCAAAGGGCGCAAAACGGTGTGGGAATGATAATCGTAGAACACACTTACGTTTCAAAATGCGGCAAAGCGCATAAAGGGCAGCTTGGGCTTGACAACGACAACGCAATTTCGCGGTTTGAAGTTTTGTGCTCCGCCATTAGGGACACAGGGGCAGTTTCGGTAATCCAACTGAATCATGCCGGGGCGGCGGGAAACCCTGAAATTACGGGGCAAAATCTTTTGGGCCCTTCCGACAAACCCAATCCCAATAAAACACTCAAACCCAACGCTATGACAGAACAAGACATAATGAACACACAAAAGGCTTTTGTGGAAGCAAGCAAACGCGCCAAATCCGCCGGCTTTCAAGCAGTGGAAATACACTGCGCCCACGGTTATTTGGGGAACCAATTCCTTTCCCCCCTTACAAACCTTAGGACAGACTCGTATGGGGGCACGTTGGAAAACAGGGCGCGGTTCGTAGTAGAGATAGTCGAAAAAATCCACAAGGCTGTGGGGCACGATTTCCCCGTGTTTGTCAGGTTGGGCACAGACGATGGTATACAAGGCGGGATTGTCCCCGAAATCGCGGCAGAAATCGCGAAATTGCTTGAATCTGCCGAAGTGGCCATGATAGATGTTTCAGGCGGGTTCATGGGTTCCAGAGGTGCGGAGACCACGGGTCAAGGTTACTTTGTACCCGCGGCCAAAGTCATAAAAAATGCTGTCAGTATCCCTGTAATGGTAACCGGAGGAATAACAGATGCCCTTTTTGCGGAAACGGTATTGGCCCAAGGGGACGCAGATTTTGTAGGGGTCGGAAGAGCCCTTCTGAGAGACCCGGATTGGGTAAATAAGGCCTTAGAGATTTTGAACTAAACACAAGCGACAAAAACGCCGGCTGACTATAACCGGCGTTTTTTGTCTCAGGTTTTACTGCTATTTCTTGTCGAACTGGTGAAAAGCCGGGCCCACCTCGGGCGGCAATGGATTTTTGTATTCTTTCCCTTTGGTTCTTGTCTTGAATTCTTCTTTTGCTTTTTCTATTACCTCCGGGTTAGTCATTAAGAATAATCCAGCTTGTGCCAAGGTGCGCGAAGCCGCAATCATTCCGGCGTGTCCTATGCCCATTCCGGATTGAGCGGTGTATTGCCATGAGTGTCCCGGAGTGCCTAAAGCCACGCAAGCGGCTGTAAACTGAGAAGTGGGGGTGCACCAACTCACATCGCCCACGTCTGTCGAGCCTCGCATTTCCTGTGCTACGGGAGGGCGCCCCAACACTTGGTCGTTCAAAAGCCTGCCCGTAAGCTTTTGCTTAATGTCATCGGGCAAGGTATCGTCATCCATAAAGTCCTCTTTTTTGCCCGGAAACGTAGGTGA
>CAYPVF010000056.1:5557-12546 GCA_964414105.1 uncultured Eubacteriales bacterium | reverse complement strand
CCGCCGCCTCACGGGGGTATGCCCGGCGGCAGACGCTACATCGTGGTAAAGGGCGACACCATCATTATAATAGCCGGCAGATTCGGAATAAGCCCTTCGGAGCTAGTGGCTTTCAACCCTGGCCTCACGCTTGAAAGCAGTCTTTCGCCAGGTCAAGTCATATTGATACCGGCAGGCGGAGCGTTAGGTTAGAAGTAGACAGAAGTTCACCGGAATCTAAAAGATGTGCGCCCATATGAGGTAAACTCGTATGGGCAATGTCTTTTTCCAACGTAACTAGGTCATTTGATGATGCGCCTCGCGCCCAAATATACCCTGTCAAGCCCCGAAGAGTAATCTTCATCTCCGCTATGGAAACTATTTATTGCCACCCCCGAACCGCCGCAATGGATATAACGCCCTTCTCCTATATAAATGCCTACGTGGGAGGCCCCTTCCTGATAAGTTTCAAAAAACACCAGGTCGCCCGCAACTAAATCGCCCCTATTCGTAACGGCAAACCCTTGTTCATATTGCTGATCCGCGTCTCGCTTTATAAAGTAACCGTTCATCTTCATACAGAACTGAGTAAACCCAGAGCAATCGAAGCCCAGAGCCGTGCAACCGCCCCAAACGTAGGGAAGACCAATGTACTGACGCGCCGTGTCAATAACCGCCTGGGCACCCCGCTTAACGGCGAAAACATCTTGATAACACTGGTACACAGAGACATCCTGTGAATCCACCCAAATGGAAGAGCCGTCGGGCAAGGAAAGCTCCGAGAACCCTTTTTTACGTCCCTTAAGGGGCAAAACACTACCCTGGACTAGCTCTTGATCAAAAGCGGGCAACCCTCCCGGATGAGAGTAAGCCTCGGTGGTTTTAGCGGTAATAACAGCTTGCCATGTATCACGAAACCGGTCCCGAAAGTCTTCCGAGACGCTAACAAGTTCACCAGAATCAATCCACCCACAATACTTGTCTTCCATTTCCACAAAATACCATGCGGAAGATTCCTTAACAACCTCTAAATAGTCTCCTAAACGCGCCTGGGTAACCATGTGAGCATCACTTGCTTGGCCCGGCGCATCGCCAAGGTTTGCAACAGGCACCTTGACTATGGCAAATTCAAATGGCGGTCGGGATTCGGATGTATCAGGAATTGGCTTTTTTGACAAGCAACAAGCGTTGGTTACGAGAAAGCCAAAAAGCACAACCAAACCCAACAAAGATCCGCACGCGCACGACGGTTGGCGGAATGGCATGAAAAAACCTCCTGACACTAGAAATATGCGAAGGGCATATAAGGCATGAACTGTGCGATCTGTTTAACGTCCTATAATAAGTATTATGTTAACTAATTATTGTATCGTTTTGTAACAGATAACCAGCGATTTGCGTCAACGTAAATGGCGGCTGTATGCTAAGAACTGAAGGAGTTGGTTATGTTGGAGCGCCTCTTACGCACATGCGTGGTACTGCTAGCCATGACAATCGTGCTGGGCTCGTATTCTGTGGTGAAGTTACATGGCATATCCCAGGAACTCTCGGCCCTTAAAGGGCTCGGCGACATGGAACAGTTTGACGCACTGTCTCTGCAACTGGCACGTATTGGCTCAATGTTAGACCAAATGCGGAACGACGCTGAGATTATTTCGCCTGTAGAAGTAATTGTTGCCCCGGCGGAAGCTGGTTATGTACCCGTTCACCTTGATTGGCAAGTTAAAGAAATGCAGGCTGACTCTACTGCTGCCCTTTACATAAGAAGTCTGGGAGAGCCTGATTATACTGTATATAGCGCTGAGAGCACCGGTGGCGGGGGTTTTAGGGCAACCATACATCTACCCTATGAACCGGCCCCAGTGCTTAAGGTGACCTTCACAGAGGGCCCTGGGCTGAGTCGAATACCTGCCTCCCGAGAGAGCTCTGCTCCCAGTCGAATACCGGCCTCTCGACAGGATGCCATGCTTGATGGCCTTGTTTATGACTATTATATTTCCGTTAATAGCGGGGGGATGGAGTTTTCAACCGCGGTGGACTCCCTAGATCTATCCAAGGTTTCTGCCGGCGAAACCGCCGACCTTCAAATCGATTTTTCTGCTCAAAAGAAGGGGCTTTTCGTGTCTATGTCAGAAATCGAATCCGCGCCTTGGGAAATTGCGAAATTCCGCCCCATAATGGCATGGCTCAAAATCGTGTCTGAAGAAGGCACAGATACAATTCAATTAGAATGTTACACCGGTGATTCAGACCACCCGAGAAGATTCGGGGCGACCATCTCGGATATGCCAGCCGACCCGGAACAATATGTTTTGGTACTAGAATATTCGGATGGCGAAACAACAAAAACCTTCGAAGAAGTGATTCAGCCCTGAATTAACCTATTTGCCGCCCCGTTCTTTGGACCAAGCGTGGGGGTCATTGAGAAATTCCCGCACGATTTTTGAGTCTTGAGAAGAGAAATACCCTATCTTCTCCCCTACGTCGATAATGGTGGGCCAATCGGTAACGCAATGCCCTTTTGCCCCAACCTCTCCAAGATGGCTTTCATATTGTTCATAAAACCCGTATGAAGCCAAAACGAACACATGGCTCACTTTGAGGTCGGCGCTTCTGAGCCCGTTTATAAAGTTTATTTTGCTGCCGCTGTCAAACATCAGATCTTCCACAAGAATAACGTTACTGCCCTGGGGAACGCTGCCCTCAACCTGGGCGTTTCTTCCGAAACCTTTGGCTTTTTTTCTCACGTAAAGCATGGGCAAACGCATCTTCCAGCCTAAGAAGGCCGCGTAAGGAATACCGGCAGTCTCTCCCCCTGCCACGCCTTGTATTTTTTCCGAGACAGACGTCTTCACCAAGGCCTCAAGCATGGAAACGGCTTCTTCTCTTGCATCCACAAACGATATGAGACGGCGAACATCTATGTAAACAGGACTTAAGGTACCTGAAGTGAGCACAAACGGCCTTTCGGGCCTTGCCCCAACCGAACCTACATCTATGAGAATTCTTGCCATTCTTTCTTTATGTTCCTGAGGTGAGTTCAACCTATCCATGCCGGTAATTCCTCCTTGTACCGCCTTTTTAAAGTGTTTAAGGCCTCTAGCATATCATCGGGAAACGGCGCGAAAAAGTCTTGGTACCGATTGCTTTCAGGTACTACAATCCCAAGCCCGTAAGCGTGTAACGCTTGGCCCAATAAACCCAGCTCGCCCTTGGTTCTACTGTACAAAGGGTCGCCGGCCACCGGGTGCTTTATGTGGGCCATATGAACCCTTATTTGGTGCGTCCTGCCGGTTACTAAGTTTACTTTCAGAAGCGTATATTCGTTTCCAAACCGGGTCAAAACCTGGTACTCGGTAACCGCCTCCCTTCCACCCTGGTACACAGCCATTCTTTTTCTGTCTTTCGGGTTACGGGCTAAAGGTGCGTCAACTACGCCGGAATCTTCAGAAACCCTCCCCTTGCATAACGCAACGTATTGCCGTACGGCCGTTCTTTGTTTCATTTGCTCCTGAAGGCTTTCTAGGGCAGCTTGGGTTTTCGCCACCACCATAAGACCAGTGGTGTCTTTATCGAGCCTATGCACTATGCCGGGCCGCAGCCCTTGGGGATCCGTCCCCAAAATGTTAGGACAGTGGCTTAAGATGGCATTCACCAAGGTTCCCTTGGGGTGCCCCGCCGCCGGGTGGACAACTATACCTCTGGGCTTATTAATAACCAGAATACTGGCGTCCTCGTGTACAATATCCAAGTCTATGTCCTCCGGCTCCAATTCCGGCTGTGTAGGCGCCTTTAAGGGCGGTTTTACCACGATTGTGTCACCGGGACTCACCTTGGAAGCGGGTTTGGCGGATGATCCGTTTAGCCACACGTGACCTTCCCTTACCAAAGACCGAAAGCGAGAACGCGAGAAAAGCCCGGGGTAAAAACGAGGAACGCAAACGTCTATTCTTTCTGCGGGGTTACCTTGCGGCACAGTAAACTCAATGTGATTTTCGTCAGGAATGTCCAAAGCTCAAATACTCTCTTTCCCGAAAAATATAAAGAATACCACCATCATGATTCCGCCCACCACAATAGCCGAGTCGGCTATGTTAAAAATGGGTTTGAAAAAACTGAAACTGACAAAATCAGTAACGCTTTGAAAGCGCACTCTATCTATAAGATTTCCCAAAGCTCCTCCCGAAACCAAACCTAAAGAAACCGAAAAAAGCCAACCGTAGGCTTTAAACCGGGGGTACACAGCCACAGAAGCCGCCACACTGACGGCGCTTATAACAGCCAAATGTACATTCTTGCCTTGAAAAAAGCCAAAGGCCGCACCCGGGTTTAACCAGTGTGTAAGCTGTAAAAAGCCGGGGATGATGGGTTTAGATTCCCCCAAGGCGATTGTGGTTCTAACCCAGGTTTTTGTAAGAAAATCTAAAACCAATGACCCCAAAAATGCCATCCAAAAGGCCAAATCAAAACGCTCTCTTTCTCGTTATCACCACAAAATCTTACCTGAGCGGCATCAAGCGAGCAAGCGGGTTAGTGGCTTTTAGGTCATTTTTCCGGCCTTTTCTTCTTGCGGCCCACTGCATAAGGGTCGTCTGTCATGGTTTCAATTTCTTCCATCATCTGTATTCCATGCATTTGTTCTTCCAAAGACTGTTCTTCCACGGGTCGCACGTTTTTAGGCGGACCCTCCTGAAATTTCTGACATTCGACGCATAGCTCTGCTTCGGGCATTGCTTCAAGCCGACCCTGTGGTATGGGCTTTTTGCACCGAAGGCAAAAGCCGTATGTGCCCTTACTTAGTCGTTCTAGAGCAAGATCGATTTTATGTCTGTCTATTTCCAAACCGTCTTTTAAGCCTAAATCTTTTTCCCGTTCAAAAGTTTCCAAAGCCATCTCGCCGGGGTGTTGATCGTAACTGCTAAACTCGCCGATATTGACCTTCTGACCTTCGGAAAAAGATTTTTCCATTATGGAGCCAATACCGTTACGCACTTTGGCCTTCTTTTGGAGTAATAGGCGACGATACCTGTAAAGATCCAAAGCCACGCTTCCTTTCATATTGTTTACTACCTAACTTTCAAGTATTGCTGGATTATCCAAACCAATTCGCCCAAAAAGTTGCCCACAATAGGTAAATTCAAAACGAAACTCCTGGTCAAAACATAAATGAGCAAAGCGCCCAACAAAGTGAATCCCGCCGCCATCCCCAACCCTCTGAAAAGCCCCGAAATTGCGTTAAGGTACATAAGTCGGCCTGGCCTGTTTAGGAGGCCCACATAATCGGCAATTTTGGCCCTTTCCAAAGAATCGGACACTTGCAGAAGGGTTTTGGAAAGACTGCGTACCGTTTCATCGATCGGTGCAGCTTCGCCCTTTTTGTCTGTTTTGAAATCTTTAGGCAGCGGCCAACACCTCCATCCGTGATTATGTTGCCCCATAACAAAGGTCATAGCCCCTAAAAAGAGAAATAAACAAACTACAAAGCACAGTTGGAGGTAATGGCCATGAAACAAGCCAATCATCTGGCTAGGCCCGAGGTAGCCGCTATTTCGCCATATCTTCCGGGTAAATCCGCCGACGAGGTAAAAAGAGAGTTGGGTTTATCCCGGGTGTTAAAACTTGCGTCAAACGAAAACCCTTTTGGACCGTCGCCCAAGGCAGTGGAAGCAATTTCCGGGAAATCAATAAGCATCAGCATGTATCCGGACTCGACCGGCCACGAGCTTAAAAACAAACTTGCCGCAAAATACGGTTTGGGCCCCGGTCAGGTTATCTTGGGAAACGGTTCCGATGAGCTTTTGGCGCTTTTGGGCCAGGTGTTTATAAATGCCGGTGATGAAGCAATAATGGGAATCCCCAGTTTCCCGACTTATTCGGCGTCGGCGCTCCTTATGGGCGGAATTCCCGTTGAAGTGCCTTTATGTGACCAAGGCGCGCTGAATCTTTTGAGCATGGCCGAACGAATTACATCCAAAACCAAAATCATATTCGTTTGTAACCCCAATAACCCCACAGGCGGCATGTTGAGAAGAGACGAAGTTAAAAGGTTTATGGAACAAGTGCCCCAAGATGTGATCGTGGTGGCCGACGAAGCTTACGCGGAATATGTGGGTGACCCGGAGTACGGGGATTTTTTGCCGTATCTAAAAGAAGACCGGCACGTGGTAGTTCTGCATACCTTTTCCAAAATATACGGCTTGGCCGGGCTAAGAGTTGGTTACGGCCTTGGGCCCGAGAGCCTATTATCCCTTATGGAAAGAATCAAGCCGGTGTTCAACCAAAATGTTTTCGCCCAAGTAGCAGCCATCGCGGCTTTAGACGATCAAGAGCACGTGGAAATGAGCGCAAATATGAATCGGTTGGGAAAACACTACCTTACAGGAGAATTCGAAGCTCTGGGTTTTACGGTGTATCCGTCTTGGGGCAATTTTCTAATGGCCGACACAGGCATCGATTGCGGCAGGCTTTTTCAAGGCCTGCTGCGTCTTGGCATAATCATACGGCCCGCTACACCGTGGGGCCTTTCCACCTCTATTAGGGTAACCATAGGAACACCGGAGGAAAACCGACAATTGGTCGCGGGTTTGCGGAAAGTAATACCAGATTTAGATCCGCAGAACTAGGGAACATATATGATGCCGGGAAGCCTTAGGTTTCCCGGCCGTTTTTCCTAAAGAGCCGCTTCTTGAACTTCTTTCGCGTAACCCCAAATTCTTTCGAAAGTTTCTTTTCTAAGCCTATCTATGCCTGCGAAGTCCATATTAGGCGCGTAGTATCTTTCCAAGGTGTCATGATACTGTTTTGCTTGCCCGATAAAATGGATGGCCGACTCGAAAAGTGTATCAAACTGCCCCCTTGCTCTTTCGATACAGGCGTTATGCTTCGCCACGATATGCTGGTCGAGATAATCATCCATATTTACAATAATATCTTCGGGCCCGGGAATGTACTCATGGGGTTGAATAGACTTGGTGAAGCTCAAGCTTAACTCGGGAATTAGCACGTGCTCC
>CAYPVF010000056.1:0-5534 GCA_964414105.1 uncultured Eubacteriales bacterium | reverse complement strand
TTTTTCCGGGTGCAGCGGGCAGAAATATACTTCAGTGAAAAAGCCTTTTTCCAAAGAAACGCGCTTTACTTTCTCCAACAAGTATGACTTACCTGTGCCCGGTTCGCCTTGGATTACGTACCTTTTGACGCAAGGCGCCACTATAGTGCTAAGGTGGTTGACCATTCCGTCAGGCGTAATAGCGCTTGCGAACAAACGCCTTTCAAAACCGGGAACGACAGCCGTGGGAATGTGCCCGAAGTTTTCGTCGATTATGTCTTGCGCGACCCTATTACACTTTCCAAAATCCAAAGCTTCTGTGTAAGCCGATTCCCAATCCTCGTACACTATTTGAGCCGCCCGAAGATAACGATAAGCCCTCCTAAAAACCGACTCATTACCTTTTTGGCACTGAAGAATCTCCTGTTTTTTGGCCCTTACAGACGCCTCATCCCAAAATTGCCCCAACCATATAATCTCATCTACGGCGCCTGGAGTTTTGGGATCAAATTGGTGCGGCCAGGTGCCGTCAAGAATTCCCACCCCTATTTCCGGGAAAACGACCCCGTCAATGGAATTGCTATCTGAAGAACAGTGGTGAACCTCTACATCGTACCCTAAGTCAACCATGTCCTTGGCTATGCTTGTCATGAAAGTTGACTTGCCAACCCCGGGTCCCCCTTTTATTACGAATAGTCTGTTGGCATCTTTAGGCAAAATATAATCGTAGTACGAAAAGAAACCTTTGGGAGTGTTATTACCGGGAAATACCCTTTTCACATATCCTTTGCTGGTCAATTTATCGGTCAAACTGGTGCCCTCCCCTGTTTGCAGGCTTTTAGACGCGTTTCGGCGTATGTCTGCCTAGGCATACTATGTGGGTTTTTTTATTAGGGTGAAAATTCGTCTTTCGCATAAAGGAATGGGGATTTGAATGCCGTCTAAAGTTTTTAGTGGCCTCTTGGTGGTCAGTTTGATAACGCTGGCTATTTTGTGTTCTGTTCAGTTTACTGCCTTAAATCTTGAGTTCTATCGCTTTTCCTGGATAATGTTTGACGTGCCCTCCAGTACCGGGATGGACATCGAAGGGCTGGGGCAAACCGGAGCGGCGCTTATACAGTTTTTTAAGGGCAGCATTGAAACACCCGCAACAGAAATGGAAATCTGGGGAGCCACAAGACCGGTCTATAACAGCATGGAGCTGCAACATTTAGACGATGTCAGGGAGTTATTTCGATACGGTTTTCAGATAAGAAATCTGGCTATTGTTGTGGCTTTATTGAGCGGTTTGTATCTCAAAAAGCGCCTTTCGGCTTTGGCAAAACCGCTTATCCGTAGCGGAGCCCTGGGTGCTATGTTCTTAGCTTTAGCGGCAATACCCGCCTGGCTCAATTTCGGGAACTGGTGGACACGCCTACACCTTTTGGCGTTTACTAACGACTTATGGCTATTGGATCCCAACACTGACTGGTTAATAAGAATGTTTCCTCAAAGCTTCTTTGTGTTAGCGGTAAAGAGGATCGGTATAACTTACTTGATACTCATGGTCTTGTACGTCCTGCTAGGATTTTTCGTACGCCACCTGGCCGCCCACGACAGTCATTGATACTTCTATGTCCTTGATCTCTTCGGGCTTTACGGATAAAGGATCCTGAGACAAAACCACGAAATCAGTGAGCTTCCCAGGCTCAAGGGTACCCTTTACCTTCTCTTCAAACGCCCCGTACGCGCCCCCCACTGTAAACATGCGGATGGCTTCCGACACCGATATCCGTTCGTTGGGGTAGAAACCGCCCTTCGGGTTTCCGTACATGTCCTTCCTGGTGGCGGCGGCATAAATACCCAACAGCGGGTCGCAGGGCTCCACAGGGCTGTCAGAACCACCCGCCAAAGGTATACCCGCCTTTAGCATTGTCCTCCAAGCGTACGAAGAACGCATCCTGGGGATGCCTACGCGCTCTTGAGCCCAACGCATGTCTGTAGTGATGAATTTGGGCTGGATGTCAGCCACAAGCCCCACCCTTTTTATTTCGCTTATAAGAAGAGGCGTAAGAATCTGGGCGTGAATTATCCTATGTCTTAGAGACCTGCCGGGAATTCGCGTCTGCGCCTCCGAAATTGCGTCAATGGACACCCTGGTTGCTCTGTCGCCGATAGCATGTATAGCAACTTGCATGCCTAGAGCGTGAACCCGGTAAACGGCGCGAGTCAAAGCTTCCTGATCGTTTACCAAAATACCCGACGTGGAGTGATCGTCCGAATAAGGCTTCTCTAAAGCGGCAGTGCGGCCCCCCAAAGAACCATCTGAAAACAACTTGATAGCGCCTATACGAAAGTAATCGTCTCCGTCGCCTGTCCTAAGGGGGGTATCCTGTAGATCGTCAAGAAACGCAAAAGGTATATCCCAATATACCCTTAAGCGGCTACCTTCCGATTGGAGCCCCAAATACAGCTCGCGGACGGTGTTGAAATCCTCTTGGGAATCGTTGGTATGTACAGACGTAATCCCTTTTGACAAAAGGTGTCTAGTAGCGTCTTGAGCGCATTGCCGCAAAACGCGTTCATCCGGTTTCGGGATGGCGCCGGAAGTAAGACCCATGGCGTTCTCTCTGAGTACACCCGTGGGTTCCCCGTAGGAGTCTCTGTCGATTATGCCTCCATCCGGGTCGGAGGTATCTCTGGTTATGCCTGAGAGCTCCAAAGCGACGCTAGACAGCACCATTAAGTGACCGCAGGCTCGAGTAAGGCAAACGGCTTTGCCTGGGGCAGCTTCATCCAAATCCTTACGGTTTGGGTAACGTTTTTCTTGGAAACTGTCCTGGTCCCAACCCCTACCAAGAATCCACTGGCTGTCTTCTGTTTCGGATGCCCGCCGTTTAACCATATGCTTCAGTGTGTCGATAGACCTTACTTCGCCCAAGCTCAAATTTCTCAGCGAAAGCCCTAAGTTTATAAGATGCAGATGGCTGTCTATAAAACCGGGGAACACAGCTTTACCGCCTAAGTCGATTACCTCGGGAACTACCCCGGAGGGAAAAGCTTTTCGGGCAGAATCTTTATCCCCGGCGAAAATTATCCGTCCTTGGTACGACGCTATTGCATCCCTCACCCGGATTTTATCAGCGGACACGTGGAACACACCGTTTTCAAACACAATGGCCTTAGGTTTCATCGGGGATAACCTGCCTTTCTTCCCCAAGTTTCAGTTCTAAATCTTCACTTCCTTTGGACACGTATTCCAATGTTGATTGGAGAAAGGCTCTCATTTCAATGTGGAAACGTCTAAGAAGGTTCCTGGTTCTCTCTATTTCGCGGTAACTATCCGCCAAAGCTTCTTGAGCCTCTGTTTTCAAACGCAAAGCCCTGGCGGTAGCTTCCTTTTCGATGATAGCCGCCTCTCTGTGCGCCGACTCCCTTATTTCATCCGCTGCCTTTTGGGCCAAAAGTATAGCGTTTTTTAAGGTCTCTTCCAGCCCTTTGTAGTGTTCAAGCCGGGATTCCAAGCCGGAAATGGAACCCTGCAAATCCTCATTGTGCCGCACAATTCTTTCGAATTCGGCCACGACCAAATCCAAGAATTCATCGACCTCGTCTTCGTCATACCCGCGAAATGCTTTTTTAAATTCTTTGTTATGGACATCCAAAGGGGTTAGCCTTCGCATATCCAAAGAAGAACCGCCGTCATTGGCTACCATAGGAAGCCCTCCCTTACGGTTTAAACCTTTAGGAGATTTCTACCATGAGTGCAGCCTTACCTTCCGACCTAATACCTAGGCCCAAATAGTGTGCTGCCCAAGCGGATTATCGTGGCGCCTTCTTCTATAGCCACCACATAATCGCCTGACATGCCCATGGAAAGATGCTTAAGGTTAACCCTATCGACACCGGAGTCCACAATGCCATCCCTTAGCGCCCGGAGTTCCCTGAAACAAAAGCGGGCCACATCCATATCGCCTACCGGCGCCACTGTCATAAGCCCTGTCAGTCGAAGCCCCGGCAAATCCAAAACCGCTTTTACCAGATCTTTTGCGCCTTCCGGCATAACCCCGTTTTTTTGTTCTTCACGCCCCATATTTACTTGAATCATGATTTCCAGTTGTTTTTCGTACATCTGGGAAAACCGCGATAACGCCTGCGCCAACCGAAACGAATCTACCGAATGAATTGCGTCAAAAAGCCTCACAGCCATTGAAGCCTTGTTAGTTTGCAGATGCCCTATAAATCCCACCTTGGCGTCCCTAAAGGCGTTTGTTTCGATTTTAGGCCTAGCTTCCTGAACCTTATTCTCCCCAAACAACCTGATGCCCGCGTCATAAGCCTTCCCAATGACTTCCTCAGATACTTTTTTTGTGACCGCCATTAAATCTACAGTGTTCGGATCTCTACTAGATATTTCGCAAGCAGTGTTTATTTTGTCTAGCACCGCTTTCAGATTAGAAGCTATCATCGCACACGTCGACCCTCCAAAAACCCTTTGGGTTTTATAACTAATTCATCTGTTTCGGCTATCCCTGTAACAACTGATTGTTTACCTTGGGTCAATAAAACTTCTACAGGTTTAAAAACCGCATAGGTTTTGCGGACCAAAAGCACTCCAAGCTGGCCATCTAGTTCAAACACGCTTTTTTCCGGCACAATTATCCCGCTTTTACCCCGTGTCACAATGGTG
Organism: uncultured Eubacteriales bacterium; assembly: GCA_964414105.1. Lineage (GTDB taxonomy): Bacteria > Bacillota > Sulfobacillia > Fermentithermobacillales > Fermentithermobacillaceae > JAXGZG01. Next base: position 886 of record CAYPVF010000056.1, on the reverse strand, counting down.
ATATCGTATGAACCCGCGCTTTTTTCAACAGCCAAAGCCTCCAAGCTCCCGTAAACAATGGAGTACCCCGGGGGTTTGGCATCAACTACTTTCTCGATTCTAGACTGCGCCTCTGTGCCGTCGGCGAAACGTAAAGTGATCTTTTGGTTTACCTCAAAAAACGGCCTTTCCTCTGTTTTTAGGGGTAAACAAAAACTCAAATCCCTGCCCGAAAGTATCTTGCCTATGGGCTCGCCCATTTTGACCGAATCGCCGTCACACATAGTAATCTGGGATGAGTTTTTTGCCTGCTGGGATAAAACCATTATTTCAGACGCATCCAAATCATCCAAGGACATGCCTGCAAGTGTCTTTTCTACTTCTGAAAAACTGGGGGAAAATACTCCAGCAACAGGGGATAGCACATTTACTCTTGAAGCGTCCAGGGCCGCAGTCAAAAGATCAACGTTTTTTAAAAGCTCCGCCCTTTTGTCTTCCATTTGGCCTATACGTCTTCTGGTTTCAGAGACTGCCTGGGCATGAGACACAAAATCAAGCTCATCTTGTAAAGCCGCTTTTCGGTCCCCGGATGCCCACGCGTCTTGGGAAGCGAAAAGATAGCCAACGGCTCCTGTGTAGTCTTCTTGGATTTCCGCCATTAAAGCCCTAAATTCATCCTGGGTCTGGCTTTCGTATTCGGCCAAGGAAGCCTTGGCCAAATCGATACTTCGGTGAAATTCGTCGCCGGTTGCGTTGTCGCCTATAGTAGCCAAAAGCTGGCCAACCCTTACTGAATCGTTGGGGTTTACCTGCAGCCGTAAAGTACCGCCCGCCGGGGCCGTAACTATGAAACTGCCCCCCGATACCAAAGCAGTGCCGGCAACTTTGTTTTCTAGAGTGCCAAGAT
>CAYPVF010000055.1:846-12731 GCA_964414105.1 uncultured Eubacteriales bacterium | reverse complement strand
ATGCTACACGAAATGTTGGTAAGATGCTTCCACCGAGGCCGCGACGCTAGGCGTGTTTCTATTGAAGAACACAAACAAATAACAGACGCGTATGCCAATGGAAATTTCGAACTGGCATGCGACTGTATGCGCGATCACTACAAAGCGGCAGAGGCTATCTTAAAAACTGTGCTTCAGTAGTTACGTTTTCCTATTCTTTTGAGAACATGGCCAGGTATTTGCCGTACCCTTCCTTTTCAAGGTCTTTTACGGGAATAAATCTTAAGGCCGCCGAGTTGATACAGTATCTAAGCCCGGTAGGTTTGGGGCCATCCGTAAAAACGTGGCCAAGGTGTGAATCCGCGTCTTTACTGCGCACCTCTGTTCTTTTTAAACCATGGCTTGAATCTTTTCGTTCGGTAAGGTTTTCAGTCTCCAAAGGTTTCATAAAACTTGGCCAGCCTGAACCCGAATCGAATTTGTCCAAAGAGCCAAACAGCGGCTCACCGGAAACCACGTCAACATATATTCCCGGTTCTTTGTGGTCCCAATATTCGTTCTTAAAAGGCGGTTCAGTTCCATTCTCTTGGGTAACTTTGAATTGTTCCGGTGTAAGGTTATGTTTACGGAGAAACTCGTCTCGGCCCGAGCCTTTTCTGTATCCTTGGTAGTGTTGGGGGCTTTTCCTGTAAAAATCTTGGTGATATTCCTCTGCTTCGTAAAAAGTGACGGCCGGCAGTATCTCTGTGGCAACGGGTTTCGAAAATTTATTTGAGCTATCCAGAACCCGTTTGGATTCTTCGGCTTCTACCTTTTGCTCATTATTGTGATAGAAAATTGCGGTTTTGTACTGGGAGCCTTTGTCTACAAACTGGCCGTGGGGGTCTGTAGGGTCGATTTGTTCCCAAAACGTTTCCAGCAGGGCTTGGTAGGTTATGACGCGTGGGTCGTAGGAAATCTGTACGGCCTCGAAGTGTCCTGTTTTGCCGGTGCATACCTGCTCGTAAGTGGGCCTTTCAACATGTCCGCCGGTATAACCCGCTAAAACCCGGTGAACCCCGTTTAACTTGGCAAATGGTTGCACCATGCACCAAAAACATCCCCCGGCGAAAGTGGCCGTGGCCTGGGATTCAGTATCGCCCTTTCGGTCCATATCCAACAACTCCTTCTAAATTGGCAAGTTTCAGTTTTCTTCATAAGCATACCCAAAATCCAAATCAACCGCTATCTGGGTACCGCAGGGATAGGTTGGGCGGGATCTGTGTACCAGAGGGATAGGTCACGCGGGATCTGTGTACCAGAGGGATAGGTTAGGCGGGATCTGTGTACGAGAGGGATAGGTCGCGCGGGATCTGTGTACCAGAGGCATAGGTCGGGCGGCATCTGTGTACCAGAGGGATAGGTCGCGCGGGATCTGTGTACCAGAGGGATAGGTTGGGCGGGATCTGTGTACCAGAGGGATAGGTCGGGCGGCATCTGTGTACCAGAGGCATAGGTCCGGCAGAATTGCCGCCTGATTGGCCCTGTCGGAAGCCATACCAAAACAGTTTCGGCGGCAGAAGTTTCTCAGCAGATCACTTTCCTTGGGCAGGCGTGAAGGCTCAGGCCAACGGATATTTGCCGCGCGGCGGCTCTTGTTAATTCTGCGGATAAATTCTACGATGATGGCGAAAAACAATGCCAAACCGTATGTTGTGACGCCGCCACAATAAACTTCAATTCCGAACATGATGCAACGTTTGCTATTGTCTGATAAATATAGTATATGGACGAACTCTAAGTAGTACCAATCCCGCTTACTTAGGGTGCGGACGTTTAGCAGATGCAAAGACGCGACGGAATTCTTCATCAAACAGGGGGTCTTGTTATTGGACCTGCGGATAGAGGATCATCCGATTCTCACTTTTCCCGAGAGGAAGAAAGTTAAATTTTACTGGCAGGGTCAGGAGATGGCCGGTTACGAAAACGAGCCCATCGCCAGCGCTCTCCACGCGGCAGGAGTCAAAGTGCTGCACAAAAGCCTCGTCTTGGAAAAACCAAGGGGGATTTTTTGTGCTATCGGGAACTGCTCTTCCTGCCTTGTCGTAGTTGACGGAGTACCCAATGTAAGAGCTTGTACCGAAAAACTCAAAGAAGGCATGCACGTTGAGCGGCAGGATGGCCCAGGGCCTGCCCCTAAAGCTTAGGAGGTGAAGCGGGTGAAAGAGACACAACTTGCTATTGTCGGAGCGGGACCGGCTGGCATCAGTGGAGCGTTGGAAGCCGCTTCACACGGGGTAAAAGTAACAGTTATGGACCGCGACAGTATTATAGGCGGTCAGCTAATCAAACAGACCCACAAGTTTTTTGGTTGGCACAAAGTTTCTGCGGGGACACGCGGCATCATCATCGCCCAGAATATGGCCAAACAGATGTTGGAACATCCCAATATCACTTTCCTCCCTGATACAGAGGTGCTTGGCTATTACTCAGACGGTGTCTTGCTTCTTGAAACCCCCAACGGCATTGAGCGCCTGAAATGCGACCGCACTTTTGTGGCCACAGGCGCAGTGGAAAGATCGCTTCTGTTCCCGGGTAACGATCTACCTGGCGTTTACGGGGCCGGCGCAGTTCAGACTCTAATGAACGTTCATGGAGTGAGGCCGGGCCAATCGGTTGTTATGGTTGGTTCGGGCAACATCGGCCTTATTGTCAGTTACCAGTTAGTTCAAGCCGGAGTGAAAGTTGCGGCCATCGTAGAGGCAGCGCCGGGCATCGGCGGGTACGCGGTTCACGCATCCAAAGTCCGAAGGTTGGGCATTCCGGTCCTCACATCCCACACCGTAAAAGAAGTTCACGGTAAAGACCAAGTGGATGGCGCCACTATTTGGCAATTGGATTCAAACTGGCAAGGAATTCCCGGTACCGAACAGGAACTCGATGTAGATGTGGTGTGCATAGCCATCGGGCTCACCCCGCTTTCCGAGATTTTGTGGCAAGCAGGCGCCGAAATGGCCTATGTTGGAGAATTGGGCGGGTTTGTGCCGCTTCTTGACGAGAACATGGAGACCACCGCAAACGGCGTATTTGTTGCGGGAGACGCGGCAGGAATCGAGGAAGCTTCCACGGCTATGGCCGGTGGAAAACTCGCCGGTCTTTGTGTAGCGGCTAGCCTAGGCAAAATTCAAGGCGAAGCTTTTACATCGAAACGTGACGAAATCAAAAACGAACTCAAGGGTCTTCGTTCCGGGCCTACCGGCGCAAAAATCATGGCCGGCCAGGAACAAGTCAGAAAGCTATTGGAAAAGAGGGTGAGTTCTTGAGCGATACAACTCTTATCAGAACGGGCGTACCCTCCGCGTCGGATATTGAGAAGGTGACACCCCCGCAAGAACTCAGGGAAAAAGGTCCTATAGTTATGATCGAGTGTTTCCAAGAGATTCCTTGCGACCCGTGCGCCTACGCTTGCAAATTTGATGCCATTAAAGAGTTTGAAGATATTAACCATATCCCAAAAACCGAGTGGGCTAAGTGCACCGGGTGCGGTCTTTGTGTTGCGGCCTGTCCCGGATTGGCCATTTTCTTAGTGGATGAAAGCGCAAAAGACGGCACCTGTCGGATTCTCATGCCTTATGAACAAAGCCCCTTACCTGTCAAAGGCCAAGAAGTAGACCTTTTGGACAGAGCCGGAGCTGTAGTAGGTAAAGGAACCGTAGAAAGGGTTATCCCCGGCAGGAAGCCCCAAGGTACTCCCGTAGTGTGGGTCAAGGCTCCGAAGGAACTTTCCCTCGTAGCCCGGAACCTGCGCACGGTGTAGGGAGGCTAGGTGACCATGAAGGAAGAAGATATCGTTGTCTGCAGATGTGAAGATGTTACTTTAGGTCAAATAAGAAAGGCCATCGCCGAGGGCGCGACCACCATGGATGAAATCCGCAGGATTACCAGGGCGGGTATGGGTCCATGTCAAGGGCGCACTTGTCGGTTGCTCATCGCCGCGGAGCTCGCCAGGGCTCAAGGCAGGCCTGTTTCCCAAATTCCGCCGTCAACTTTCAGACCGCCCACAAAGGCCGTAAAAATGGGCGATCTGGCCTTGGCCGCCAATAAGGAGGAGAAATAGCCTTGAGACCTACAGCAGACGCAGTAGTCGTGGGGGGCGGGGTAGTAGGCGCCGCCGCGGCATACAACCTCCTTAAAGCCGGGGTCAAGAATGTCGTGGTGTGCGAGAAAGATACTTTCGCTCACGGGTCCACGGGGCGGTGCGGCGCGGGCGTCCGCGAACAATGGGGTTCAGAAGGTAACTGCCTTTTGGCCCAAGCTTCTTTGGATATTTTGGAGAACCTTCAAGAGGAGCTCCAATACGATCATTCCTTAGAGTTCAAACAAAACGGCTATCTAATGATGGCCCATACAGACAAGGAATGGGAACAATTCCAAAAGAACGTCCAAGTTCAGCACAAGCTCGGCATCAAGTCCCAGCTTTTGACGCCCAAAGAGGCCACAGAAATAGTTCCTCAGTTAAACACAGAAGGAATGAGGGGGGCCACCTTTAACGCCAGAGACGGGCACGCAAACCCGTTCCACACCAATAGGGCCTACCTCAAAGCTGCCGAAAGGTTGGGCGGCGATGTAAACTACTTCACAGAAGTAACAGACATCAAAGTCAAAAATGGCAAAGTCCAATCTGTGGTTACAGATAAGGGCGAGATTTCTACACCAGTTGTTATTAACGCGGCCGGGCCTTGGGCAAAGCAAATAGGCGAAATGGTAGGAATCGACCTCCCGCTTTATACCGAAAGGCACCAAATCCTGGTTACCGAACCCGTAGGGTTCCTCCTGGGCCCCATGCTTATGTCGTTTTCCATAGGCATCTATTGCCAGCAGACCCCCCACGGGTCGTTGGTAATGGGCATAGGCGACCCCAACGAACCCAAAGGTTACGATATCGGGCATTCGTGGCAATTCGTCCACGAAATGTCCAGGATCATGTGCGGACTTCTGCCGCCCCTCAAAGAGGTGCGCGTAGTCAGGCAGTGGTCCGGATTATATACAATCAGTCCCGATGCCCACCCGATTCTGGGTGTTGTGCCGGGTATCGACGGTTACTACCAAGCGGTAGGGTTTAGCGGTCACGGCTTCATGTTGGCGCCTGTTGTTGGAGAACTTCTGACCTCGCAAATTTTGGGCCAAAAGCTTTCTATCGACATCAGCAATTTGGACCTTGGCAGGTTCGAAAGAGGAGATTACCGCGTAGAGCCGTCGGTAGTGTAGTTTTTAGTCGCATATTTATCTGAAGTGTCATCGGGCTTCCATAGGGGCTAAGCAGGATTTAATGAACATCCGGCGAAGTTTCCTCCTAAGCATGTTTTAGGGGGATGACCCCTTGGAAGCCCAATCTATCGTAGAAACTTTGGCGGCTGTGATACAGCGGCCCATAACCTTAGAAGATCTGTCAGGCTACCTTATCGCCTATTCGGTGCACAATGCCCCGGTAGACGCCGTTCGTTTAGAAACGCTTTTGAGAAAAGGCGCTTCCCTTTCCACCAGGCAAATCCTTCAGGATAAAGGCATTTACAAACTCATCGACGATACGAATGGCATAGCTTCCGTGCCCGACATTCCGGAAATCGGTTTGGAGCCCAGAATTGCCGCGGCAGTAAGGCGTGGAGGCAAAGTTTTGGGATACCTTTGGGTAGCCTGCGACAGCGCCACTGTAACCCCTGAGACGGAGCGGCTTATCCTTGAAGCCGCGCGCCTTTTGGGAAAAGAACTCTTGGGCGGTTTTTCCCGTGAGGCGCAGGAGAGACAAGTCCAGGAACGGCCCACCTTAATCAAAGAACTTATAGGCGGCGCCTTCAAAGACGAATCTGAAATTCACATCAGAGCCCACAAAGCCGGATGGCCCGCGAATCCGTTGTTTGGCGTGCTTGTACTGGCAATCTCCTCCGGCTCCAACGTTCAAATCTCCTGGTATCTGAAAGAGCTTGCGGGCGCGATAAAAGAAGAGTTTCCCTACGTTCTCACGGGCATAGTCGATGGTTACGGTATCTTGATCGTGTCGGGGCTAGACGCCGATGGTTTCAGTGAGGTTCTAGAAAAAGTGGTTTCTGGTTTCCACAAAAGGGCCGAATCCTCGGTGGCCGTGGGAATAGGAAATCCCTATGAAAGCCCCAAAGACATCCCCAAATCCTACACTCAGGCGCTAAAAGCCATAAGGTTGGGGACGACACTAAGCCCGGATGAGAATTTTTACGACTACACTTCTTTTGCGTCTTACGATTTGTTGTCATGTTTAGCGCAATGCCCAACGTGCGGGCTGTACGGGCGCGAGCAGGTTGAAACCGTAAGAGTATACGACAGTATGCACGGTCAAAACTTGTTGAAAACCTTAGAGGCTTATTTGGACTGGTATGGAAGTCGTAAAAAAGCCGCGTCTGTTCTAAAAATACATCCCAACACCTTGGATTACCGCGTGAAAAAAATATCGGAACTCATCAAAATGGATCTAAATGACCCCAGTGCCAGACTGTCGCTTCACGTTTGGGTAAAAGCTCTTGCGGCGCCAAAAAAATGGAGCGAAATAGCCAGCACCAGAAGCCAGTAACCTTGACTTACCCGTTTCAAAGTGAGATAGTCTTCCAAAGCCTATGACGGGGACGGTAAGCGCCATTTGGGTTCAAGAGAGTCGTCAGTTGGTGAAAGGCGATACCCAAAAACGCTGTTAGCACCCTTAAGGCGCGCGCAGGATATGTTTTGGGTTACACGAAAACTTGGTATGGCGCGACGTTTGGCCGCGTTACAGGCTTTTAAGGCGAACGCCAAGGGCCTACAGGGTCTTTGGGGATAGCGCACGAAGGTGGCACCACGGGAGCAGAACGATCTCGTCCTTGGAGATTGTTCCGCTTTTTTGTTTTAGATGGTGATTGTCAAAAGCACAAGGGAGGGCTGTTTTCATGTTTGACGTAGAAATCTTAAAAAAAGACAGGGCAAAAGTTGAGGAAATGCTCAAAAGAAGGGGTCAAGACGCGCCTTTGGATGAAATCCTTTCTCTTGAGGATAGCCGTCTCCAACTTGTAAGACAGATAAATTCCCTGAGAGAAGAAAGAAACGCCGTTTCCGCGCGAGTGAAAGCCTGCAAAACGGCTGAAGAACGTGAATCGCTTATTCAATCCAACAGGGATATACGTGGGCAGATCGCCCAAAAAGAAGAGGAGCTCGGGAACGTTTCGTCTGAGCTCAGGGATTTAGTGATTTGGCTTCCTAACATGCTTGATTCGGATGTTCCGTATGGCCAAGATGATTCGGGAAACGTTGAAATTCGCCGATATGGGGAGCCCCGGGAAATGGATTTTCCGGTAAAAGATCACGTGGAACTGGGTGAGTCTCTGGATCTTCTCAGCATGTCTATGGGGGTCAAAACCTGGGGCGCTCGAACTTACTATCTAAAAGGTGATGCGGTTTTTCTGGAGTTTGCTTTGGTAAGATACGCCCTTGACCTTTTGGCGTCTGAGGGTTTTAAGCCGATTATTCCGCCGGTTATGGCGAGATCCGATGTCTTGGAGGGCACCCGCCACTACCCGTTTTTTAGGGATCAGATATACAGAATTGAAGGCGAGGATTTAGGATTGGTGGGCACATCCGAAATTCCCCTGGCAGCGATGCACGCGGGGGATATTTTGGACGAAGCAGATTTGCCCAGGAAGTATGCGGGGTTTTCGCCTTGTTACAGAACTGAACTGGGCTCTGGGGGGCGGGACATTCGCGGGCTCATAAGGACCCACCATTTCGATAAAGTGGAAATGTTCGTGTTTGGCAAACCAGAGGACTCGGCCGAGGATTTGGAGTATATGGTATCGCTGGAAGAACGAATTTACCAAGGATTGGGTATCCCCTACAGGGTTATGAATATTTGTACCGGGGACTTGGGCCCGGTTGCGTACAAAAAATACGATTTGGAGTTTTGGAAACCGGCGGACGGTTTGTACAGGGAGATTACTTCCTGCAGCAATTGCACCGACTTCCAGGCACGGGGGCTAAACATAAGGTACCGCCCCCAAGATGGTGGCAAGCCCAAATATGTTCATACATTAAACGGTACAGCAGTGGCCGTAGGCAGGACTTTGGCTGCCATTTTTGAGAACTATCAAGAAAAGGATGGTTCCATAACGATACCGCCTGTGCTCAGAAAATACATGCCTTTGGGAAAACAAAGAATAGAGTGACAGGATACTGTGTTTTCCTCGTAGAATCACTACCTGAGATTTGCCGTGCGAAAAGGAGGAAACACCGTGGATGATATTCTTAGGCAGTTGGAAGAACTTCGGCGTGAGCAGGCGGGCTTCGCCCATGTTTTTGCCACCCTAGCCAAGGCTATCGACGATATCCAATGGTTCAACGTTATGCAGGGTAAAGCGTTGGTCGAAAAAGTGGTATTTACAGGGCCGCCTCCGGCTAACCCCACAGCGCAGCCGCCTCAAGATAAGGGGAATCCCCTGAAGATTAACGCCTACACTTTTGTACCGGTGGATGTATGCGAGGAAAACAAATATCCGCTGCTTGTGTTCGTTCACGGCGGGGTCCACGCCAATTTTAGTACCGGGGCCGCAAACATTATAAAAGAACTGGTCGCCCAAGGCTACATTATTGTTGCCCCGGACTACCGCGGCAGCACAGGGTATGGCGAGCTGTTCTACAAATACATCGATTACGGCGGTTTAGAGGTGGAGGACGCGTTCGCGGCCCGCAACTTCATGGTGGAGACCCAACCCCTTGTTGATCCTGACAGAATCGGCATTCTAGGGTGGAGTCACGGCGGGCTTATAAGCCTGATGAATATTTTTAACCACCCCGAGGCTTACAAGGTTGCCTATGCAGGGGTTCCTGTGAGTGATCTTGTGGCAAGAATGGGTTACAAGGGGCCATTTTATCAGAGCCTGTTTTCGGCGCCGTATCATATAGGAAAGACAGCGGCAGAAGATCCCGCCGAATACCGCAGAAGGTCTCCGGCGTGGCACGCGGAAAGGCTTCGGACACCGCTTTTGGTGCATACCAATACCAATGACGAAGACGTGAATAGTCTCGAGGTTGAACACCTAATAAAGGCTTTAAAAGCCGCGGGGAAAGAGTTCGAATACAAGATATATAAAGACGAACCCGGCGGCCACGCTTTCAACAGAATCGACACAAAGTTTGCAAAAGAATCTAGGGAGGAGATTTATGCCTTTTTGGCGCGGTACCTGAACCCGCCCAAATCCTTGGCCTAAGCTCAATACTACCCTTATTTGCGGGCGTTTCGCCCCTTATGCTATACTCGTTTTGTGGGTTATCCAAGAGTTTTCATCGAGGGGATTTTGTCGCAGTGGGTTTCTAGCCGAACCCACTTTTTGTATGTTATCGGGGTGATGAACCGTGAGATATCGTAAAGTAGAAGACAATCTGTTTTTTGATTTCGAGCCTTTGGTGCGGGCAATGTCCCAAGGTGTTGACCTTCTGGACGTCGAGATACTAACTGAAAACAAAAGCCGCGTCATAAGGGCGATCATATACAAGGCGGATGGCATCACTTTGGACGATTGCGCCGCGGTTCAAAACTTGTTAAGCGATAGGTTGGATGAGCTTGATCCTTTTCCTGACGCATATATCCTAGAGGTCTCGTCCCCCGGGTTGGAAAGAACGCTTCGGCGAGATAAAGAGTTTCCGCTGTTTAGCGGGCTTTTGTGCCGAGTGAATCTTTTTGCCCCGGTAGACGGAATCAGGACTTTTACCGGCGTTTTGGAAGGGCTGTCAATCGGGCCGCGGGGGGAGTCTGCTGTAGCTTTGAAAACCTCCAAAGGCTTGATCACTTTGGATAAAGAGAATGTCAGCAAAGTTCAACTTATATACGATTTCAAGGCTGACGAGACCCAAGAGTAGGAGGGGGGCGGGAGGAATGAACGGCGAAATCTTGTTGGCGCTTGGCCAGTTAGAGAGAGAGCGGGGAATATCCGTAGATGACCTGGTGGATGCGTTGGAGGCCGCCCTTTTGTCCGCATACCGTAAGCATTTTGGTTCTGCCGATAATGTGCGGGTGCATTTTGACAGAAAAACCGGCAACATCCAGGTATTGTCACGGCGGGAGGTCGTTCAGGAAGTTTCTGACCCCATTAGGCAAGTTGGGTTGGAAGAAGCTGAGACCATAAATCCCGTTTATACCATAGGTGATTTTCTGGAAGAGAAGATTCCCGCCGAGGGGTTTGGCCGCATAGCGGCGCAAACCGCGAAGCAAGTGGTTTTGCAGAAGCTCAGAGAAAAAGAACGCGGCATGATATATGAAGAGTTTGCGGAACGCGAAGGCGATGTGGTAACGGGGCAGGTTGTGAGAGTCGAAAGAGGCGTCGTAATAATCGACTTGGGAAGAGTGGAAGGCTTTATTTTACCTCAGGAGCAGGTGCGGTCTGAAAGGTATCAGGAGAGAGACAGGCTGAAAGCCTACGTTCTGGAAGTGAAGAAGTCTTCTAGGGGGCCTCAGATTTTACTTTCCAGAACCCATCCGGGTCTTCTCAAAAGGCTTTTCGAACTTGAGGTACCCGAAATAAAAGACGGCATCGTAGAGATTCGGGGGATTGCCAGGGAAGCTGGCGTAAGATCAAAAGTGTCGGTAAAAGCAAACCTTCCCGAAGTTGATGCCTTGGGGGCTTGTGTGGGCGCCAGGGGCAGCAGGGTTCAGGCTATCGTTTCAGAGCTTCGGGGTGAAAGAATCGACATTATCGAATGGGACTCAGACCCGGCCGTATTTGTGGCAAACGCGCTGAGCCCCGCAAAAGTATTGGAAGTAGAGGTGTCTCCCGAAGAACGAATCGCCAGAGTCATTGTGCCGGAGCACCAGTTGTCTTTGGCCATAGGAAGAGACGGTCAAAATGCCAGACTTGCGGCAAAACTTACAGGTTTGAAAGTTGATATAAAAGCAGATAAGCAAGAAGTAACCAGAGGAGGTTACTGATGTAATGACCAAATCGTAGGGGGTGAGGGAGGTGGCCAGAAGACTGCCTCAAAGGACTTGTTTGGGATGTCAAGAAGTGAAGCCCAAAAAAGAGATGATAAGGATCATTCGCACCCCGGAGGGTGCAGTTGAGATCGATCCTACCGGTAAAAAGTCCGGAAGAGGCGCTTACGTTTGTCCAAACTCAGAATGTGTCGAGCGTTTGAAAAAGGGCAAGCGTTTAGACAGAGTTCTGGAAGTTCCCGTGCCCCCTTCGATATTTGATGAGCTCCAGAAAAGAATAATCGAAATGCAAGCGGATGTGAGGAGGTGATGACCGGATGGCGAATCGTACTCGAGTTTATGAATTGGCTAAAACCTTAGGGGTAGATTCCAAAATTGTTATTACAACTCTTAACGAATTGGGAATACCGGTCAAAAATCACATGGCGGCTTTGGAAGTAGACGCACAGCAGGCTGTCAGGACAAAACTTGGCAAAACTGGGAAACCGGACACAAGACAGGAGTCGAAGCCTAATTTGATAAATCGGAACGCTACGCCGCAATCGGCGCCGCAAGCGACGCCGCAAGCGCCGGCCGTCAGGACCCAAGGCCAAAGACCACAGCGACCGGCGCCGGAAAAAGGAGCGTCTACAAGCCAAACCAGTCAGCAAAGATCTTACAGGGCGCCTAGGGGCGGCAAAAGCAGAAGGTTCGACAATCGGTACAAAGGCAAAGGCGGGGGCCGGGGCGGTCGTCCCGCAAAACAATTAGTCGCGGGGGCCAGGCGCGTTACTATTCAAGGGCCAACCCCTGTAAGGGAATTGGCGCCTATCTTGGGCGTTCCTGTGGCTACAGTGCTTAGAACCCTGATGGGGCTTGGGACGCTCATAAGCATAAACCAAGATGTTCCGGCCGAAATCGCGGTTAAAGTCGCCGAGAAACTTGGTTGCGTTGTTACTGTCAAAGAGCC
>CAYPVF010000055.1:0-836 GCA_964414105.1 uncultured Eubacteriales bacterium | reverse complement strand
GAGATCTTCGAGCAAAAAAAATAAACAATAATTCTCAAAACTGTCAAAGAGCCTGAAAAAAGCCAAGAGCAAATAATAGCCGATGAGCTTAAACGTGCCGACGACCCCAAAGCTTTGGTTCCCAGGCCGCCCGTTATTACTGTTATGGGACACGTTGACCACGGCAAGACTTCCCTTTTGGACGCTCTTCGAAATACTAATGTCACCGCTAGGGAAGCCGGTGGAATTACCCAGCATATCGGCGCTTCAGTCATAGAGCACAACGGGCAGCGGCTGATTTTTTTGGACACCCCGGGTCACGAAGCTTTTACCACCATGCGGGCCCGCGGAGCCAGGGTAACCGACGTGGCAATTTTGGTTGTAGCAGCCGACGACGGTGTCATGCCACAAACCATGGAAGCCATAAACCACTCAAAGGCCGCGGATGTGCCTGTAGTGGTGGCCATGAACAAGATCGATAAACCGGGGATCAATCCCGATAGGGTTAAACAACAGTTGTCTGACGCCGGGCTGGTTCCTGAAGACTGGGGCGGAGACACTGTCATAGTTCCTGTTTCGGCAAAGACCAAAGAGGGCATAGATGATTTGCTGGAAATGATCATGCTCATCGCCGAGATGCAGGAGATAAAAACCGATCCTACCCGAAAAGGGCAAGGGTATATCATCGAATCTTTGATGGACAAAGGCCGCGGCCCCGTGGCTACAGCACTTATTAGATCCGGTTTTCTTAAAGTGGGAGACGTTTTGATAACCGACACCACTTGGGGCAGGATACGAGCCATGTTCGACGGCAAAGGAAACCAGATGAAGGAAGCGGGACCCGATACACCTGTCGA
>CAYPVF010000054.1:6410-12842 GCA_964414105.1 uncultured Eubacteriales bacterium | reverse complement strand
TATGCGGAGAATTCCCGGAATGCGCACTTTCTTCGTCAACGGCTGGTACGACATCTGCACTCAGATCGGCATTTTGTACTACACCCTAGAGCATTCGGGTCTTCCAAAAGACCGAATCTTCGTGAAGGGATACAAATCCGGTCACATGTCCTACTTGGGCGAAGACAATGTCCAGGAAGTAACCGACGATATGCGGGCGTTCATTTTAGGGGAAGACCCCACCAAGTAAAAGCAGTTGTCCTAAGTGTGTCGGAAATTTTCTCTAGTTAGGCAGTAGCTAGGCAGTAGACAGGTAGCAGTTAGGCAGTAGCTAGGCAGATTGACGGCAGACAAAGCAAACAAAAGACGGTCGGTGCAGTTTCGCCGACCGTCTTTAACTTCGGACTCCCTCATGCTGCTTCTTCATGCTACTTCGAGCAGCGCGGTGAAAGGCAGCGACGCTACTTGGCCACGCCTAGGAAGTCGATGAGCATAAACTGGACTCTCGCCAAGAACAAAGACACACGGGCCATGACGGTGGTACCGAAGGCCGACCCGAAAGCCAGCATCATGGTAACACGGCCTATTTTGGACGCGTGCTTGGTTATGCCCTTGGGTTCCATTGTGAACAAGAAGAAGGAAAGTGTGCAAACCACCCCAAGGAACATAAGAAGGGCGTTAATATAACCCGAGGTTGAAGGGTTTTTCAGGGGGACAACAGTCGCCGCGATCTGGTCCAGAAACATGGGTTTCCACGTTTTGGTCAAAACGACACCGGCGCCGGCCCCTACGCTGAAGGAGATGGGGTATCTGGCAAGCCATTGATGTTGTTTACTGAATCTGAAATAGATCAACAAGCCCAAAACTATTGGGACAATGTAATCCCATTTTCCCTTTTCCAGAATATCTACGACAATAGTGGGCTTAACCCTGTTTCCAATAGTAACAGCGACGCCGTAACCCGCGCTGCAGCCAACGAAGAGCTGTTCCGCAAAGTAGTACAGCTCGCTTTCTTTGAAAATAATACTGAAAACAGCGACGGTCAAAGCAGCCGCTATCCAATTGCCTATGCTAGACATTACACCGCACCTCCCTTTTTCTTAGAGAGGAAGTATTGAACGTTACCGAAGATAACGAAAAGGATGATCAGAACGTGGGTAAGACTCTGCGCGTCCATCCCCACCGAAGCACTGCCGGGTTTCTTGAGCAGCTGCTCGTACTCAGCCGCGCCTTTCATTCCCGCCAACATACCTGTTAGCTGTCCCGAAACCACAAGCGGCATGCTCTCAGGGATACTAACCGCAAAACAGGCTCCCGTGACTGGAATGCCCAAGGGGGTGCCGATCATCTTAACATAAGCAGACAAACCATCGCCCAAAGAACCCATGGAAGCGGCAATAGCTACGTCCTTTAGGGATTTGGCTTCTTTCATGATGGGCATTTCCTCTATGCGGTTGCCGTCGTTATCGGTTCCGGCTGCAGCGTCTATGAAGCTCACACCCAGGGCTTCGAAGAAGATGTTTCCGCCGCCCTTATACCCGATGTTTACATAGTCGGTGCCGTACACTTTGTCAGGGAATGCTTCCAACGCCCCACTGATACTTCTTTTCATCATTGCCCCTGATTCAGTTGTGGTACCTGCTCCCACGATTTTGAGATCTTTCTGGAAGCAGTGGTAGGCAAGGGCGGCGGCAGCGGGTTCAATTTCCGCCAAGTTAGAGGCGCCGTAGTCGTAACCGATGTAGACGACCTTCCCAGGAGGCAGGCTGTCTATAAAATCGTAAAGGGTTTTGGTGTGCTTACTGATTGGGATGGGTAGGCCTATGGGTGATATAATCGCGTAAGAAACCAAAGCGATTATAAGGACGTACAAAACAATGTCTACCCTTCTGTCCACAACCACGCTACCGGTTTTTTGATTTGAACTCACAGTTTGTCACCTCCATTACGCTTCTATTCCGAGGTGTTTACGCTCGATGCCCAGGAGAATTCTCAAAGCCTGGGATACGGCACCGATACTGGCGCCGAGGATAATTCCCCTCATGCCCGCCGCATTCGGTATGTCAAGAATCCAGCCGCCAATTTCAGGCAATCTTTCTGATATGACTGCACCGATAGGCGCCTGGCCAAGCATAACAACTACTCCGGACAGCAAAAGGATGGTTGCTTCGAAGTTCCTGGCGCGGAAAGCGCGGAACGACGCAGAGCCGATATAGAATACCAATATAGCGTACATGCTCCCGTCTAGGGGCACGACAAAGTTGTCGTAGATAAAGGCCAGTCCGGGACCATGGTGCCCACCGAAAACGCCGATGGCCAGCGTAACCCAAAGAGACACCATGAGAAGTGCGCTTCTCCACCAACGTTCCCGTTTGGCGGAGATATTTTTCATATGGATTCTGGTAAGGTTCAGAATTCCTAATAGACAACCGAAAGCGGCCACGATTAGAACCCAGTTGTCCAAGGATGCTTTCATGGTACTGATGGCAGGTACTTTAAAGTAGTAATTGATAACGTAGATTATACCCGCCAAGAATGTAATGACTAAAGGAACCTCGCGTCTCAATTCGGATCCTCCCTTCTCATCACGGTTTTAACTGGGCTAGGAGTGAAGCAACGTATCGAGTGACTTATTCCCGCTGAGCATGAAGAAAAGCCCGATTATCAGTACGGCAATACCGGCTATTTTCATATAGTCGGCGGCCAGCAAACTTCCTACAAGCACGGGTTCTCTGGAAATATAAGCAGATGCCGCGTACATTTCGTCACCTATCAAGCAGTAGTCGCATGACGCGACGAAAAACGGAATTTGGTGGGTATTTGCGGTACCGGCGATCTGGATGGCTCCAACTTCATATCCTGTTTGGGAGAAGATCAAGGATTCAGCCCAGAAAGCCCCGATGAGAATGTTGGTGGCTACCCTTTCACGACGGATGATTCCTGTCACACCGGTGGCGTACCCGAACTGGCTGTCTGTCAGGTACCTGACGTTGTCCGGGTTGAAAGAATCCAGTTGATTCTCCGCGGCGTAAGCGTCACGGATGATGGATTCACTCAAAGCTTGGACCATGACGATTCTGTTGCTCATAATGAGCGGCACATTGTTTCGTGCGGTTTTACGAGCTACATAGTCTAAAATCGCCATTGAAGCCAGTGTCTGAGCCTCATCCACGCCGCTGATGCCGGGTGAGAAGTGAACTGGGCGTCCCATTTCAGTTGCCCTTCCGATAGCTTCGTCTAAAGCATCCAGACCGCTAACCCTTCGGATGTACGGTTCCTTTTCTCCTTTTCGGGTTTTGGAGATGAAAAAGAGAAGCATAATTGCGAAAGCAAGCTGTGTGACAAAAGCAGTTGACTGTCCTTGGGAAATCAATGCGGTTCCTCCTCTCGTTGCAGATTCAAGCCTCGGAACGTGTAACTGGAATGTGGCTCATTGAATCCCCCCAGTCAGCGGCAAAAAGATGAGTGAAGGTATCGCGACTTGTTTTGGCGTGATTCTTCTATATCTATGCGAAGTGCCAAAACTTTTATTATACGTCACCTCGGACGTCAAGGCAACTGTGTAGCATAATTATAGTAAGTAGCGAGAAGTCCTATTTGTCGGAATATGTTGAATTTATGTTGCCATAGCGACAAACTAAGCAACTTCGTAGGATACTCACAAAGGAATTGGAATCAATTTTACGAAATGAACGCGCATAAGGTGTTTGTACAGGCATAATAGATTACAGTTGTTCTGCGGGGCGGGGATCTTGGTAATTTACGGAACGAAGAAATGTTGTGCTATTGCAACAATGTAAACTGGTTGTTTCAGATAAACCGAGCGTAGTGATGGTATAGCCAGCCGCCCGAGGAATGGTTCCATTTTGCCAGTGCAATTCCGGCCGAACGTTCGCTCAGCCACTGCCTCCATCGCGAATCGTAGGTGGCGTGGCGCTAGAACCCCCAGGCTACCAGGCCGACCTGGGTCGAAACACCCCACGTTGCCGCCGACATGGGTCAAAACACCCCAGGTTGCCGCCGACCTGGGTCAAAACACCCCAGGTTGCCGCCGACCTGGGTCAAAACACCCCACGTTGCTATCGACCTGGGTCGAAACACCCCACGTTGCTACCGACATGGGTCAAAACACCCCACGTTCCCGCCGACATGGGCGCCCCCCCAAAAAATGCAGTGCCCCCACACCCAGGCAAAACAAAACTCCAAGGTTTTTGCTGAACAGCGCTAACAAGTTATAGTAATATATAAGGAAGAATTGGGGGGTCACACAAGTGCAAATATATTTGTTTAACACACTCACTAGGCAAAAGCAGGAGTTTGTGCCCGCACAGCCGGGCAAAGTCGGCATGTACACTTGTGGACCCACGGTATACGGTTACGCCCACATCGGAAACCTCAGAGCTTACGTGTTCGCCGACGTTTTGCGGAAGACGCTTGAGCGAAACGGGCTGAAGGTGAAGATGGTAATGAATATAACCGATGTGGGACATCTGGTGTCCGACGCCGACGAAGGCGAGGACAAGATGGCTCTTGCAGCTGCCAGGGAACGAAGGTCACCTTGGGAGATCGCCCAGTTCTACGCGGATAAATACTTCGAGGATGTAAGCAAACTTAACATAACGCGGCCAACGGTGGTGTCCAAGGCCACGGACCATATAGGCGAAATGATAGCTATGGTGCGGCAAATCGTCGACAATGGTTATGGCTATGAAACCGATGACGGTATTTACTTCGACATTTCCAAATATCCTGCCTATGGATGTTTGTCGGGCATCGATCTGGACAAACAGCTTGCCGGGGCTAGGGTTGAAGTCAAGGAAGACAAGCGCAACGCCGCGGATTTCCTTCTGTGGCGAAAAGCGCCCAAGCAGCACATAATGCAGTGGGAAAGCCCCTGGGGCATGGGGTATCCCGGTTGGCACATTGAATGTTCGGCCATGTCCCGGAGATATCTGGGGGACCAGTTCGATATCCACACCGGCGGGGTGGACCACATCCCCGTCCACCACGAAAACGAAATCGCCCAGTCGCAGGCGTGCACAGGCAAAGTGCCGGCGCGGTTCTGGATACATTCCGAGTTCTTGCAGGTTGACGGCGGCAAGATGTCCAAATCCCTGGGAAACATTTACACACTAGACGATATCCAAGCTAAAGGCATGGAACCCCTAGCGTTCCGTTACTTTTGCCTTGGCGCGCACTACCGCACAAAACTCAACTTCACCTGGGAGGCAATCGCCGCGGCGCAAAACGGGCTCTTGTCGCTTCGAACTCAAATCCGAAAAGCCATCACCGGGGAAACGGTCGACGAAGCACCCGCGGAAGCACCCAACGCCGTACAGGCACCCAACGCCGTACCCGCACCCAACGCGCCCGAAACCTCCAACAGCCCCGCCCTCCCGGTACCAGCGGGCTCCCTCCACGCCCACACGGTTGACGAATACCGCAAGCAATTTGCCCTAGCCGTGAACGATGATCTCAACACCTCAAAAGCCTTGGCTGTTGTGTGGGAAGCATCCAAAGCGGGCCTGGGCCCCGGGCTAAAAAATCTGGTGGAAGACTTCGACAAGATCCTGGGATTGGACCTGTTAACAGGGCAAATCAAAGAACAGCAAGTTGATGGCGATTCATTGCCGCCCGAAGTAGCGGAACTTCTGCAACAGCGGCAAACCGCCAGAGCCCAAAAACAATGGGGAGAGGCTGACGAGCTGCGCCAGCGCATCCGGGAGCTAGGCTATGCCGTCAAGGACACCAAAGACGGCTACCAGCTGACCAAAATCTAGGATGACCAAAACCTAAAACTCAGCTTCAAGGGCCATTTGGTAGTCGAAAACAATACGCGAAAGCTCGCCAATGCGCTCGAACCCAAGCTCAACGTCGTCTTGGCCCTTGGACATAATGGCGATCAAATACGGGTGGTCGGCGTAAACCACACCCATATCGTCGGAAACCCCCGTCACGTCACCCTCCTTGTGCCCCACTTCTACCTCGTCGATAAACCTGTTCAGCCCCGTATTCCAAATAGTGTTGGAAAGCCAATGCAGTATGTCGTCGCCCACGTCGGGCCGGTCCTCGGCAAATCTCAAAGTGGCAAGCATGTAAGCGACTAAGTCTTTAGCTGTGGAAATGTTCTGCCAATTGGGGTACACGTGCAGACCGCCCGCGTCACGCATGAAAGCCGCTATGTTCTCCAATCCCAAGCGCCGCTCAAGCATTTTCCAAGCCACGTTATCACTTTCCCGGATAGCTTTTTCCGAAAGCTCCCTGATGGAAAAAGTGTCGCCGTCCTTGGCGGTAAACTGCATGGAACCCGCCCCGCCCCGCCAACGGCCCGCAAGGCCATTCCCGCCATCATTTCCCCGGGCAGCCGCACGCTGCACAGCGCCAGCGCGGCATCTTCCACGGTGTAATAATTGAGTTCCAGGTATGCCCCGAAAAAGTTCAGAAAGTCCATCC
>CAYPVF010000054.1:4777-6400 GCA_964414105.1 uncultured Eubacteriales bacterium | reverse complement strand
AAGTGTCGCCGTCCTTGGCGGTAAACTGCATGGAACCCGCCCCGCCCCGCCAATCCCGGGAAGTCTCGTAAGTGAGCCGCTCATTCCAAGAAAGCTTCCCTTGGGCCACTAGGTTGGCGGCGTACAACACCACAGGTACCTTCACCGTACTAGCCGCGGCCACCGGCATGTCTTCCTGGATGCCAAAAGTCTTGCCGGAAGTTAAGTCTTTGAAGAAAACACCCCAGTCAGCGCCGAATGTGTCGATTTTGTCCTGAAGCGAGGCCACCAACGGCCCGTAATCGGGATTCCAAGACGCTCCTCCGTCAGTAAACCCCGCATCCGCGTGTCCGCCGCCCACGAAACTAAACCGCTGCCTGCAAATCTTCCATATTACACCCGTTCCCGGGATTGCCCTGAACGCCTGCCCCTGCCACTCCAAAGCGCCGTAGTCCACCACATACAGGCAACCGTCAGGGCCGAATTTGGCGTCAATCGGATGGTTGAACCCGTTTAACAAGCGGCCCGCTGCTTTTCCAGATTTGTTGCGGGCGAAAATCTGAGCGGTGCCGCTGGTAACGTCCACAGTCAAAACTGCCCCTACTGAATCATGCACTGTGGATTGGGATGCGTCTCCGTAAAAAGGGCCGCCCTGCCCGAATGAGGCCAGGTACATGATGTTTTCAGAATCGAAACTATCCGAAGCGAAAGCGAATTTGGAGGCGGTTGTGTGGGGCGGAAGCGCAAGCACCGTGTCCGGCGCGGTAACCCCAGTGAAGAAACCGCTATCGCCGCTACCCCAATCTGTGGAGAAAAGCCTGCCGTCCGGGTGAAATCCAAGCCCTAAGGGGTTTCGCAAGCCCCCACGATATATTTCGGCTCCTTGGCCCGTAGGTCCCATGCGGGAGATGAATCCGCCTGATGAAGCCTCGGCCGCCGCGGTCCCGCGATCCTCTGAAATCGCCTGAGACCAGCCTAGAACCAAACTGCCTTCGCCAATTATTTGGGAATTGGGCACAGCGCCATTACTTATGTAAATCCATCCGTCGGGGCCCAAAGCGATCTCGGTGGCGAAATGGTTTTCTACAGAAAATCCTGTAGTCAGATCCTGTCGGAACCCGCCCAGAAACAGCGAAACGTCTTTGCCGTGGGCCACATACATGCCCGCCTCGCCTATCTTCACATCTGTAACCGGGTAACTTAAGTTGTCTTCAACCACAGTGTTTTTGTTGGGCTCCACCAACAAAACGCGGCCCGGTAAAGGTTTCTGGCCCTGGGGGTCGGACCCCGCCTCGGCCACATACATTTTTCCGCCGGCATCCCAGGTAATAGAAGTGGGGAAGTTCAGCCCCGTTATATGGGCCTCAATTTGGTACCCGGAAGGAAGCTGAACGTTGGTATCAGCCCTTCCCGGCGTGGCTCTTAGGGTCAAAACTGATACCACCACAAATACCGCCAGCAAGCCTAAAACGAAAATCCTCGCTCTTTCGCTGCCCTTATGGCTGGCAATGCCCCGAGCCATTTCCGCCACCTCCGGGAATAGTATTGGAATTACGGTGGAAGGAAATACTCTAGGCTTTTTTATCGCCGGGGGGAGGCACCATCAAAAACCGCCAAAGATAATCCTTAGCGTCACCCGCATAA
>CAYPVF010000054.1:2052-4767 GCA_964414105.1 uncultured Eubacteriales bacterium | reverse complement strand
CAATCCTGGGGGTGGCTATTATGTCGAATTTGGGAACGAGCCCAAGGGGGGGATAACCCAAAAACAGTGTGTCGCCTTGAAGCCCGGCGCCGTAGTGTTCCCTCGTTATGTCCATAGCCTGACATAACCTGCCCGGTCCGGCCGCCAAAGGCAAACGCCCCTTTCGCCTTTCCAGCATTAGCCCCAAACCCGTCACAGGCTCCAGCGATCTCACCAAAACCCCGTGGGGAATGCCGTCTTCGCAAGATACTACATTAAACATATGGTGCATTCCGTAGGTGAAATATATATAAGCCCTGCCCGGCGGACCCCAAAGGGCTTCATTTCTTTCCGTGCGGCGTCCGTTGTAGGCGTGGCATGCCTGGTCTTGCGGCCCCTGGTATGCCTCGGTTTCCGAGATTATCCCCGCGGTAACCTTTTCATCCCGCCTATGGACCACCACAAGCCCCAAAATGTCCTGGGCAACCTCAAGCGCCGTGCGCTGAAAAAAAGATGCAGGCACCCTAGTAATGCGTAGCGCATCCTCTGGACTGAGGACGTCTTCTTGCGCGAAACTTTCCTTTGTCACAAACCTATCTTTCAACTCCAAAGACCACTCCCGAACCGATATCGACAAATGGACGGTTTCTCAAAAATCCATATTTGTTCTACAATATCATCATGCGGTCCAACGCGTTATCTAAGCCAAGTGGTACCATTCGGGCGCGCGTGTTTCAAGCGGATAAAAAAGGCAGACCTAAAGAGAAACACCCAAGGAGGACAAGATAAATGGCTGATACCAAGATAGTCACGGCAGAAGTTACCGCAGAAGGCGTTGTAAGCAAGAGCGCCGATGGCAAAATTGTCACCACAATGGATGGCCCAAGCCCCACGGACCTTCTTCTCATGGCTACTGCGGAATGTAGCGGCCTTACCCTCAGGGCGGTTTTGGAAAGAGACGGCGTAAAACCTGAGAAAGTTTCCATTACACTGGAAGGTGTGAGAAAGCCGGCACACCCAAGGCAATTCACGGATTTGAACATGCATTACGAGATCCATTGCCCGGGCCTGGAAGCCAAAAGGCTGGAAAGGTATCTGAAAGTTGCGGAAGCCGCGTGTCCCGTGGCGCAGTCTCTCAGCGCCAAAATACACGTAACATACGACTTAACATAATACAAGCCGCGCATACACTTTATACGCACAACACAATACTTCAGACGTCGGAGGTGAAGGGCCCGGTGGCTGACATTGGCAACCGGGTCATTAAATATGAAAGCAGTGTCACCTGGCCTCATAGGCAAAAGGCAGATCATTGTTACGGAAAAAACTTTGGCTTCTTACACGGGGAGCGGCCGCGTTCAAGTGTTTTCCACGCCGAACCTTATCTTGCTTATGGAAGAAGCCGCAGCCGGGGCTGTTGACGAATATTTGGAACCCGGCGAAACCACCGTAGGCACATCGGTGAATATAGACCACCTTGCGCCCACACCCGTGGGGCTTATCGTCACGGCAACGGCCCATTTGACGGCCGTCAAAGGGCGAATTCTGGAATTTCAAGTTGAGGCGTCCGACGGCATAGAAAGAATCGGCGAAGGGACCCATACCCGCGCTGTGGTGCACAAAGACAAATTTGAGACGAAAGCTCAACAAAAAAATCGTGAACGTCCCTAGTTTTACCAAAGGAAAAGGACAAGCCGCGTAGAAAGTAAAAATAACGTAACTAGATATGGCGCACACAAATGTGCGCTGTACTATCTTTGGGGTGTTTTGACTGTGAAATGTCCTTTTTGCGGCTATTTGGATTCGCGAGTTCTGGATTCTAGGCCCACCGACGATGTGTCCGCTATTAGGCGGCGCAGGGAGTGTCCCGGGTGCCTCAGGCGTTTTACCACTTACGAAAGGGTCGAAGAAACCCCCTTGCTCATTATCAAAAAAGACGGGCGAAGGGAGACTTTTTCCCGCCAGAAGGTTTTGTCGGGTATGCTGAAAGCTTGCGAAAAGCGGCGCATACCTTTGGACGTTTTGGAAAAAGCGGCGTCCGACATAGAACAAGGCCTGAGAGAGTTGGGGAAAGGCGAATTGTTGTCAAGCCAAATCGGGGAAATGGTAATGGAGAAACTAAGGCAAATGGACCCCGTGGCTTACGTTCGCTTTGCTTCGGTTTACAGGGAGTTTCGGGATATAGACAAGTTTTTGGAAGAGGTAGAATGGCTTATTGCGGCAAAAAGCGCGGCAGCGTCGGTTGACAAAGAAGGGCAGAAAAGCTGAAGCAAGGCACACAATAGGTGGGAGGAATCAAGGTGCCGGAAGACGTGGGGTCAAACAAAATGAATATTAGCGATAACGCCTTGGCCGTTTTGGAAAGGCGGTATCTTCGTAAGGATGGAAAAGGCAAACCCAAAGAAACCGCCTACGATATGTTTTGGCGGGTTGCCAAAAACGTCGCCCTAATGGATGTGTTTTATGGCGGCGGGGCTTCAGGGGCGGCAGAAACCCAGGCGGCTCGTGAAGCGGCGGACGGGGCGGCGGATGAATACGAGTTCAACGTAAGCGAATTGGATTGGGCCACTATGAAGATGGCGCACCACAGGCTGAAAGCCCAATCCCAAACGAAGATGACTTGGCAACAAGTTCAATCGGCGGTTGGGGCTAACATAGGCGCGATAAAGGCCGCGGCTCAGAAATTCTACAATCACATGGTCAGGGGCGAGTTTATGCCCAATTCCCCCGCCCTTA
>CAYPVF010000054.1:0-2042 GCA_964414105.1 uncultured Eubacteriales bacterium | reverse complement strand
GGGCCGTGAGCTGCAGCAGCTTTCGGCATGTTTTGTTTTGCCGGTGGAAGATCAAATGGTAAGCATATTCGATTCTCTAAAACACGCCGCCCTGATTCACCAGTCGGGAGGCGGAACGGGTTTTAGTTTCAGCAGGCTGCGGCCTAAAAACGATGTGGTGCGTTCTACAGGCGGAGTGGCTTCGGGTCCGGTTTCGTTCATGAAAGTGTTCAACGCCGCGACCGAAGCCGTAAAACAAGGCGGAGTCCGCCGGGGCGCAAACATGGGCATCCTGCGTGTGGACCACCCCGACATTATGGAATTTATAACCTGCAAAACCGACACCAAGGAACTCACAAACTTCAATATTTCTGTGGGGATAACGTCAAAGTTTATCGATGCCGTAGAAAAGGGCGAAGATTACGACTTGATAAACCCCAGAAACGGCGAAGTCGCCGGACGGCTCAACGCCAAGGAAGTGTTTGAACTCATAGTAGAACAAGCGTGGAAAAACGGCGAACCAGGCATCATCTTTCTGGACCGCCTCAACGAAGACAACCCCACGCCTCAGCTGGGGGAAATCGAAAGCACAAACCCCTGCGGCGAGCAGCCGCTTTTGCCCTTGGAGGCGTGCTGTTTGGGCTCCGTAAACCTGGGTAAATTCACAAAATCCCGGTGGGGGCAAGCCGCGCCTTCAAGCGTGGCCGAAGCCATCGATTGGGAAGGGCTTGGAAAGGCGGTTCGGGCAGGCGTACACTTTCTCGATAACCTCATAGAAGCAAACAAATACCCGTTGCCCGAAATCGACGCCATGAGCCGAAGCAATCGAAAAATAGGCTTAGGGTTAATGGGTTGGGCCGACATGCTTTTGGATTTGAAAATTCCCTACAACTCGCAAGAAGCCTTGGATCTTGCGTCACAAGTCATGGAGTTCATCCAAACCGAATCAATTGAGGCCTCGTCTGAACTGGCCAAGGTTCGGGGCCCGTTTCTCAACTACGACAAAAGCATATACCCCGAAAAAGGGTTGAAGATTAGAAACGCCACCACTACCACCATAGCCCCCACGGGCACCATAAGCATAATCTGCGGGGCTTCGTCGGGAATAGAACCCATCTTTAGCTTGGCTTTTACCAGGCACGTTATGGATAAGGACTCGCTGGTGGAAGTAAACCCGGTCTTTGAGCGAGTGGCGAAAAAGCTCGGTTTCTACAGTAAAGAACTAATGGAGAAAATCGCGGTGCACGGCTCACTGGAAGGCGTGGTTGACGACAGTATGCCCACCCAAGTACGGGATGTGTTCGTAACGGCACACGAAACTACGCCCGAGTGGCACATCAAGATGCAGGCGGCTTTCCAGAAAAACGTCCACAACGCGGTATCTAAGACTGTTAACTTCCCCAATGAAGCCACCAGGGATGAAGTGCGGGAAGTATTCCTCTTAGCCCACAAGCTTGGGTGTAAGGGCGTCACCGTCTATAGAGACGGAAGCCGCAGTGAGCAGGTACTTACAGTGGGAACGTCTACTGCCAATGACGGAGCCTCCCAAGGGCAGCCCCCGGTTCAGCCTGAAGGGATAGGGCACGCCCGGGTTAACGGGGTGTGGGGAAGGGTGCGCCCCATAGAAAGGCCGTCGCGCCTAGATGGGTTTACGGCCACCAAGGAGACCCCTGTGGGCAAATTGTTCCTCACTTTGAACACCCTGGAAGGGCATCCGGTGGAACTGTTTGCCCAGATAGGCAAGGCGGGAAGCGACATCTCGGCGTTTACCGAAGCCATAGCCCGTCTTATCTCCCTTACTTTACGGTCGGGGATTGACCCTCAAGAAGTTGCCGACCAGCTATTGGGGATTGGCGGTTCCAGAAGCATCGGGTTTGGACCCAACAGGGTTAGGTCGGTGCCCGACGCCATTGGACAGTTTTTGGATGAATATTTAGGTGGTAGGGATGCCGATTTGGAGCAGGCTGAAAATAACCCTGGCCCCGTGCAGGATTTGCTGCCGCTGGCCCCGGGCAAAAGGTTTGGCTTATGCCCCTCCTGCGGAACTTGGAACGTAGTACACG
>CAYPVF010000053.1:2184-12969 GCA_964414105.1 uncultured Eubacteriales bacterium | reverse complement strand
GGTTATCACACCGGAAGCCACAGTGCGCCCGCCCTCACGAATAGCGAATCTGAGCCCTTCTTCCATGGCGATGGGTTGTATCAATTCGCCCTCTATTTTCACGTTGTCCCCCGGCATTACCATTTCAACGCCCTCGGGTAGCGCCACAGATCCTGTTACGTCTGTTGTTCTGAAATAAAACTGCGGCCTGTAACCTGTGAAAAACGCCGTGTGACGTCCGCCTTCCTCTTTGGATAACACATATATCTGTCCCTCAAACTTCGTGTACGGCTTTATGCTTCCGGGCTTCGCCAAAACTTGCCCTCTTTGTACTTCGTCCTTGGCGACTCCCCTCAGTAAGCACCCTACGTTGTCTCCCGCTTCTCCGCGGTCTAAAATCTTCCTGAACATCTCAACACCGGTTACAACTGTGCTCCTGGGCTTATCTTCAGTAAGGCCAACTATTTCTACTGTTTCCCCTACTTTTACTAGCCCACGCTCTATCCTGCCCGTAGCCACTGTACCTCTGCCTGTAATGGTAAAAACGTCTTCAACAGACAACAGAAACGGCTTGTCGATATCCCTTTCCGGCGAAGGAATGTATGCGTCTACTGCTTCCATAAGCTTCAATATGGCTCCGCACCAAGGACAATCCTTTTCACCGCAGCCGCATTCCAAAGCTTTTAACGCGGAACCCCTTACAACCGGTACATCGTCCCCGGGAAAATCGTACTTGGACAGAAGCTCTCTTATCTCCAATTCGCTGATTTCCAAAAGCTCTTCATCGTCAACCAAGTCTACCTTGTTCAAGAACACTACCATAGCCGGGACTCCTACCTGCCTTGCCAAAAGAACGTGCTCTCTTGTTTGGGGCATGGTTCCGTCAGCCGCTGATACCACCAATATCGCGCCGTCCATCTGCGCCGCGCCGGTAATCATGTTCTTAATGTAGTCGGCGTGACCCGGGCAGTCCACGTGGGCGTAGTGCCTATTCTCCGTCTCATACTCAACGTGAGATGCCGATATGGTTATTCCCCTGGCCCTTTCTTCAGGAGCCTTGTCGATTTTGTCGAACGGGGTAAAATCTGCTCCGCCTACCGATGATAAAACTTTAGTAATGGCCGCGGTCAAAGTAGTCTTACCATGGTCGATATGACCTATCGTGCCTACGTTAACGTGTGGTTTTGTTCTTTCAAACTTCTTCTTGGCCATTTGTTGCCTTATCCTCCTTTTGTTTCCTAGCCCACAGTTCGCCCAAGGTATCGAGCGACTATTTTATCCGCTTCCGCGGGCGGGACTACATCGTATCTTGAAAACTGCATTGTATAGGTGCCCCGCCCTTGAGTCCTAGACCTAAGATCGGTGGCATACCCAAACATCGCCGACAACGGCACTTCTCCCCTAACTAGCTGGTAGGCATCTCTATTTTCCATGCCCTGGACCTGGCCCCTTCGGCTGCTCAAATCAGCCAGCACCTCACCTAAATAGTCGGCGGGTGTCGCCACTTCCACTTTCATAACCGGTTCCAAAAGGGCACATTTGGCCTTCGCAAGCACATTTTTTGTACCGATAGAACCGGCGACCTTGAAAGCCAACTCAGAGGAGTCAACATCGTGATAGGAACCATCCAACAAAGTGACTTTGACGTCCACAACCTGGTTTCCGGCGATCACACCGCTCTGCAAAGCCTCTTTTACCCCGGATTCAACGGCGGGTATGAACTCTGTAGGAACGGTTCCGCCTTTTATGGCATCGGCAAACTCAAATCCCGAACCCCTTCCTAAGGGCTCTATTCGAAGCTTGACATGCCCGTATTGACCCTTGCCTCCGGTCTGACGCACATACCGGCCCTCGGCTTCCGCGGCTTCAAGCACGCTTTCCCTGTACGCCACTTGAGGACGACCCACCTTAGCCTTGACGGAAAATTCCCTCAAAAGCCTATCGGCGATAATCTCCAAGTGCAGCTCGCCCATGCCGGCTATGATGGTCTGACCCGTTTCTTCGTCGGTTTTGTAGGTAAAAGTCGGGTCTTCCTCGGTAAGCTTTACCAAAGATAGGGACAATCTGTCCTGATCAACCCTTGTTTCAGGCTCTATAGCCATACGAATCACGGGCTCCGGGAACTGGATATTCTCCAAAACTATAGGTTCCTTCTCATCGCATAGTGTGTCGCCTGTGGTAGTAAACTTTAACGCGACCGTAGCAGCTATGTCCCCGGTTGCCACAGACTCCACATCTTCCCTGTGATTGGCATGCATGAGGAGAAGCCTTTGTACCCGTTCAGTTTTCCCTTTTGTGGCGTTATGCACGTAGGAACGAACGCTCAAAGAACCGGAGTACACTCTGAAATAGGTAAGCCTTCCGACGAAAGGATCTGTGGTGACCTTAAAGGCCAAAGCAGAAAAAGGCTCGTCGTCGGATACTTCGCGTACAAGTTTTTGATCTCCCTGCAATGTCGTGCCCTCTACCGCCGGGATATCCAAAGGTGAAGGAAGAAAGTCTACAATGGCGTCAAGTAGTTTCGGTATGCCTTTGTTTCTAAAAGAAGAGCCGCACAAAACAGGCACAATCCTATTGGCCAAAGTGCCTTTTCGTAAAGCCCTAGTTAGCTGTTGGACCGAAACTTCTTGCCCACCCACGTAGGCTTCCAATATGGAGTCGTCAAAATCAGACGCCGCAGATATAAGCCTTTCGCGGTAATCATCTAATAGATTCCGCATACCTTCAGGCAAAACTGTCTTTTCTAAAGTGGGGCCTTGATCACCCTTGGCCCACAGATATGCTTCAGATGAAATTACATCCACAAACCCAAGAAACTCTTCCTGAGAAGTAATAGGCAGCGTTAATACCACAGGTTCGGCGCCCAGCCTATCCTGGATCATCTCAACCGTGCGGTAAAAATCGGAACCCACGGCATCCATTTTATTAACGTACGCTATCCTAGGGATGTTATATTTATCCGCTTGGCGCCACACCGTCTCGGATTGGGGTTCGACACCGCCCTTAGCGCAAAAAATCGCAACAGCCCCGTCAAGCACCCTTAAACTGCGTTCTACCTCGGCAGTAAAGTCAACGTGTCCTGGAGTGTCTATAATGTTTATTCGGCAATCTTTCCAATGACATGTCGTGGCGGCTGAAGTGATGGTTATCCCACGTTCTTGCTCTTGCACCATCCAATCCATTGTCGCCGAACCTTCATCTACCTCACCCATCCTGTGCACCCTACCTGTGCAAAAAAGGATACGTTCCGTAGTCGTGGTTTTACCGGCATCAATGTGAGCCATAATTCCAATATTCCTTATTTTATCTAACGCAAAATTCCGCGGCATCGAATTCCCCCCTTTCAAGTTTCATTTCCAAAAAATTGATACCCCTACCACCTGTAGTGTGCAAACGCTCTGTTGGCCTCCGCCATCCGGTGCATTTCTTCTTTCCTTCTGACGCTTGCTCCGGTGTTGTTGGCCGCATCTAAAATCTCCCCTGCAACCCTGCTCTCCATGCCCCTTTCGCTTCTTGCGCGGGCAAAATCCACTAGCCAGCGGATAGCGAGAGAAAATCTTCTTTCATTTCTAACCTCAATAGGCACCTGATAAGTGGCGCCGCCTACACGGCGAGGGCGAACTTCCAAAACCGGCATGGTGTTCTTTATCGCTTGATCCACCACTTCCAAAGGATCTTTACCGGTTTTCTCTTGAACGATATCCATGGCGCCGTAGATTACCCCACGCGCCACAGCTTTTTCGCCGTTTTGCATCAATTTGTTTGTCAGACGGGCCACAAGTACTGAGTTGTACTTGGGATCCGGCGTCCATTTTCTAACTGGTGCTCTAGCTCTTCTCGGCATTAGACCATACCTCCGAAAGGTTTACTTCTTGGGTTTTTTGGCACCGTAAAGCGACCGCCCCTGTCTTCTGTCAGTGACCCCCGCCGTGTCCAAAGTCCCTCTTACGATGTGATATCTAACGCCCGGAAGGTCTCTTACACGTCCGCCACGTACCAAAACCACCGAGTGTTCCTGCAAATTGTGCCCGATTCCAGGAATATATGCGCTCACTTCAATGCCATTTACCAACCGCACACGGGCGATTTTTCTCAAAGCCGAGTTTGGTTTTTTCGGCTGCGTGGTCCGCACTACAGTGCACACTCCCCGCTTAAACGGGTTACCCTGCAACGCGCGGGATTTAGATCTTTCTTCTACTTTCTTTCTGCCCTGTCGGACCAACTGGTTAATCGTAGGCAATCCCACACCTCCTTCTTCTTAAAGTTTTCGACGCAAAAATGTATTTTGTATCTAAGGTTTTGGGTTTTCAGCTTTCAGAATGGAACAAGCCCCGGCGCCTACCCTCAAGCCACAAAACTTGCCCAGCTCCCTCATAGTGAGTTCGTACCGGACCTCAACATTTTGCTTCTTACAAAGCTCCTTAAGAGCCCTTACTGTACGCTCTTCCGCATCTTTGGCGATAAAGACTTTACCCACGATGCCCTTAATAACGGCTTTTTCGGTGGCCTTTATGCCCGCGACACAAGATTCTCTCATTCGCCTTCTGGTTTCCCTGTCGCCCAATGGGCCGAACTCCAATTAAAACCCCTCCTGGGTCGCCAAAAAGACACACTTTAAGAGTTTAGCACCGGGGTAATTGCATGTCAACGTGTAAGTAGCAAGGTTACTTCAGCGCTTTCAGCCCTTTTGGACAACAGTTCACCGTTTGCGGAAGCTGCACACATCATCAGTCCGCCGATTACAAACTCGGCGGACTGATATATCCAAAACCGGTTAACTATCACCGATCGCTATCGTCTGTTCCCCAGTCAGACATGGCCACATCGGCCATTTGTTCCGAAGCGATGGGCTCCACAGGCACGATATCGACCTCACCGTATTTTTGCATTCCTGTTCCGGCGGGGATAAGTTTCCCTATGATAACATTCTCTTTCAACCCCAGCAGGTTGTCGTTTCGCCCCTTAACGGCGGCGTCTGTGAGAACCCTTGTGGTTTCCTGGAAAGACGCGGCAGACAGGAACGATTCGGTGGCCAAAGAGGCTTTGGTAATTCCCAAAATAACCGGGTTACCGGTTGCGGGCTCTCCGCCTTTTTCAAAAGCTTCGGCGTTGGCGTCCACAAACTCGTGAACCCCCACAACCCCACCTGGCAAAAGGTGGGTATCCCCGGGCTCGTCGACTTTAATCTTCCTAATCATTTGCCTGACGATAGTCTCTATATGCTTATCCGATATATCGATTCCCTGCAGTCGGTAAACCCTTTGCACTTCGGCCAAAAGATAGTCTTCGACAGCCCTTACACCCTTGACCCTTAAAAGGTCGTGCGGGTTTATGGACCCTTCTGTCAGAGGGGTACCCGATTCAACGTATTGTCCTGAAGAAACCTTTATTAAAGCGCCAAAAGGTACTACGGTTGTGCTGACTTCACCATCAGGCGACGTTATATGAAGCTCGCGCTTTCTGTCGCCTTCCACAATCTCGATGTTCCCGTCGATTTCCGCTATTGCGGCCTGACCTTTGGGTTTTCGGGCCTCAAACAGCTCTTCTACCCTTGGCAAACCCTGGGTTATGTCTTCCCCGGCGATACCGCCCAAGTGGAAGGTTCTAAGAGTCAACTGTGTTCCGGGTTCTCCAATGGACTGGGCCGCGATAATACCTACAGACTCGCCAACCTCCACTGTGGTGCCTGTGGCCAAGTTTCTTCCATAGCACTTAACACAAACCCCATGCCTAGTTTCACAGTTCAGCACCGACCTTACTTCAACTTCTTCGATGCCCGCGTTGACTATATTGTCGGCTTTGTCTTCGTCAATTTCTTCATCTTTAGCGCACAGAATCTCGCCCGTTTCCGGGTTAATCACGTCTTGAACCGAATACCTGCCCACAATGCGATCTCGCAGTGTCTCAATGAGTTCCCCGTCTACTTTTATCTCTTTTGCCACTATTCCGGATTCCGCGCCGCAGTCTTCTTCTCTTACTATTACGTCTTGAGCCACGTCCACCAGCCGTCTGGTAAGATACCCCGAGTCGGCGGTACGAAGAGCCGTGTCAACCAACCCTTTTCTTTGGCCGTGGGTGGAAGTAAAGTACTCCAAAACCGAAAGGCCCTCCCGGTAATTGGCAAGCACCGGTTGTTCGACCATTCTGCCCGAAGGATCCACAACAATCCCTCTCATGCCACCTAGCTGGGATATTTGCTGCATATTTCCCCTGGCGCCCGACTTCACCATGATCATCACCGGGTTTCTATCTTCGAAAGCGTTTTTCATGGCTTCGGTAACTTTGTCGGTAGTACTTCGCCATATGGAAATTATCCTGTCATAGCGTTCATCGTGAGTGAGAAAGCCCATTTGGTACTGGTTCTCAATTTCGTCGACCTCGGTTTGAGCTTCAGCTAAAAGGCCTTTCTTCTCTTTTGGCAAGGCAATGTCGCTTATGCTAATAGTCGAACCGGATTTCGTCGAATAACGGAAGCCTAGCTCTTTAATGCCGTCAAGCATTTTTGCGGTCTCTTCCATACCGTATAGGTTAATACATTTGTTCACGATCCTGCCCAAAGGCTTCCTATCGATGACTTCATTTATGAAGCCCAGTTTTTCAGGGATGACTTCGTTAAAAATACACCTTCCTACACAGGTTTCAATTCTTGTGTAATCGGCACTATCGTTATGAAGCCTTAAAAGGATTCTCTCGTGAAGCTTAACAGCGCCTTGATCATGTGCCAAAATTGCTTCGTCCATAGAACCGTACGCTTTCAACTGGTTTTGAGGGCGTTCATCTTCGTCGATAAGCGTAAGATAATAAATCCCCAAAACCACGTCTTTTTGAGGCGTAATAGATGGCGTGCCGTCTTTGGGCAAAAGCAGGTTGCGATTGGAAGCCATAAGAATCTTGGCCTCTGCCTGCGCTTCCACTGACAACGGTACGTGAACAGGCATCTGGTCGCCGTCGAAGTCGGCGTTGTACGGCGGACAAACCAACGGGTGTATTTGAATGGCGCGGCCTTCTACCAACACCGGCTCGAAAGCCTGAATGCTTAACCTGTGCAAGGTAGGCGCGCGGTTCAAAAGCACTTGATGCTCTTTTATAACGTCTTCCAACACGTCCCAAACCTCGGGGCGCACCCTTTCCACGAGCCGCCTGGCGCTTTTGATATTGTGCGCGTCGCCTTGCTCCACAAGCTTCTTCATGACGAAAGGTTTGAAAAGCTCAAGAGCCATTTCTTTTGGAAGCCCACATTGGTGGAATTTCAGGCCGGGCCCCACAACGATGACTGAACGCCCCGAATAGTCAACACGTTTTCCCAAAAGGTTCTGCCTAAAACGGCCCTGCTTGCCTTTGAGCATATCCGACAAAGATTTCAGCGGCCTTTGGCCAGGCCCAGTTACGGGGCGGCCACGCCTGCCGTTATCAATTAGGGCGTCTACGGCTTCCTGCAGCATACGTTTTTCGTTTCTTACGATAATATCCGGCGCGCCTAAGTCCAACAGCCTTTTCAGGCGGTTATTTCTGTTTATAACTCGTCTGTACAGGTCGTTCAAATCCGAAGTAGCAAAACGTCCCCCGTCAAGCTGCACCATAGGGCGCAAATCGGGCGGAATTACCGGGACCACGTCCAGAATCATCCACTCGGGACGGTTCCCCGATTTGTTCAACCCGTCCACCACATCCAACCTTCGGATAGCGCGTATTTTCTTTTGGCCGCTGGCCGATTTGGCGCCTTCCCGTAACTCCTCGCCAAGTTTATCCAAATCAATCTGGGTCAAAAGCTCTTTTACAGCCTCCGCGCCCATACCCGCCTTAAACCTGTTGCCGTATTTATCTTTAGCGTCCCTGTATTCAGTTTCTGTAAGAATCTGCTTGTAGCTGAGCTCATCACAGTCGCCGGGGTCGGTCACAACATAAGCCGCAAAATAAAGAATACGTTCTAACACCCTAGGCGACATGTCCATAAGAAGCCCCATCCTGGAAGGCACACCTTTAAAATACCAAATGTGTGACACAGGGCACGCCAGCTCGATATGACCCATGCGTTCGCGCCGCACCTTGGACTTGGTGACTTCAACGCCGCATTTGTCACAAACTACGCCTTTGTATCGAATTCTTTTGTACTTTCCGCAATAACATTCCCAGTCCTTGGTGGGTCCGAAAATACGTTCACAAAAAAGCCCGTCCCTTTCGGGCTTTAGGGTTCTATAGTTCAAGGTCTCAGGCTTTTTGACTTCACCGTGGGACCACTCTCTCACCTTTTCAGGCGATGCCAAGGCTATCTGTATAGATGAAAAGTTGTTAACGTCCAACCTTTTATATCCCCCTCAGAGCCTTATCTCTCGGGTTCACCTTTATCGTCGTTGGCATGATCAAGGTCTTGAACCCTGTGGCCTTTGAACTCGTCTTCAGGTTCCAGGTCTCTTAGCGATCTCACTCTGTCAAAACGATCAAAATCATCTTGCTGAGTGCGCAGCCGTTTTCTGGATCTTGGTTTCGCAGGCGTAGTAGCACGCCGCCTTTTCTTGGTGGTGCTCGATTCGTCATCCTCGGCCGGAGAAACCTTAGGCGGCACGCTCAGATCCCTAAACAAATCTTCCAAGCTTAGCCTGTCAGCGGCTTGTTCCGGAGCTTGCGGCTCCCCAGCCTCCAAATCCTCTTTGGGCAAATCTTCAAATACCGAAGGCGTATCTTCTTCCATGGATTTGTCCGGGGCCAGCTCCACAGCTTCATCATCCTCGACCTGGACTTCCTGGAAGCCCGCAACCTCATCGTCACTTTGTTCTTCATCTTGGCCAAAAGGCCGTTCTATGCGGGTTTCCCGTCTCCTGGACGGTCTCGGTAACCTGGATTCTTCAGGCATGAATTCAAATTCCTGCGATTCCTGAGCTTCTTCATCTAGTTCCTTTATTTCTATCTCTTTGCCTTCGTCATTCAACACTTTGACATCCAGCGACAAGCTTTGCAGTTCTTTCAGAAGCACCTTGAAAGATTCAGGTACACCGGGTTCGGGTACGTTTTGACCTTTAACGATGGCCTCATAAGTTCTGACCCTACCGGTTACGTCGTCAGATTTCACTGTCAACATTTCCTGAAGAGTATACGCGGCGCCGTAGGCCTCCAAGGCCCACACTTCCATCTCGCCGAATCTTTGTCCGCCCATCTGGGCTTTTCCGCCTAACGGCTGCTGGGTAACTAAAGAATAGGGGCCGGTTGACCGCGCGTGAACTTTGTCATCTACCAAGTGCAAAAGTTTCAACATATAAATTACGCCGACGGTTACAGGGTTATCGAAATATTCGCCCGTTCTGCCGTCGCGGAGCCACAGTTTACCGTCACCGGGAAGCCCGGCTTTTAAGAGCAGCTCCTTTATCTCGTTTTCATCGATGCCGTCAAAAACCGGCGTCGCGATATGCAGCCCCAAAGCTCTGGCAGCCCAACCCAAATGGCATTCCAGAATCTGCCCCAAGTTTAGCCTTGAAGGCACACCTAAGGGAGTAAGCACTATTTGAACCGGTGTTCCGTCCGGCAAAAACGGCATATCCTCGGGGGGCAGAATTTTGGCCACGACGCCTTTATTGCCGTGCCGTCCCGCCATTTTGTCGCCTTCGGAGATTTTCCTTTTCTGGGCTACATATACCCTAACTAACTGGTTTACCCCCGGAGGCAACTCGTCGCCGGCTTCGCGAGTGAACACCTTAACGTCCACCACTATACCGCTTTCCCCGTGAGGCATTTTGAGCGAATTATCCCTAACTTCCCTGGCTTTTTCTCCAAAAATCGCTCTAAGAAGCCTCTCCTCTGCGGTGAGCTCGGTTTCACCCTTTGGGGTAACTTTGCCCACTAAAATATCACCAGACCGGACTTCCGCGCCAATTCGAATAACGCCTCGGTCGTCCAAGTCTTTGAGCTGGTCCTCGCCTACGTTTGGAATGTCCTTAGTGATTTCCTCGGGTCCAAGCCTGGTGTCCCTGGCATCAGCCTCATATTCTTCAATATGGATGGAAGTGTAAACATCGTCTTCTACCATCTCCCGAGAAATAAGGATAGCGTCCTCGTAGTTGTAACCTTGCCAAGGCATATACGCCACCAAAACATTACGACCGAGCGCCAATTCGCCGCCGGAAGCTGAAGGGCCGTCGGCTATGACTTCGCCTTCTTCAACGACCTGACCCTTTTTTACAACGGGCTTTTGATTGAAACAAGTCCCGTGGTTCGACCTGGTAAACTTGGTCATAACATAATGATTTTCTTGGGCGTCTTCGGTTTGTATCACCACTTCAGCAGCGGAAACACGTTTCACTCTGCCGGGGCTTTTGGCGGTAACCACGGCGCCCGAGTCCACCGCCGTTCTAAACTCTAGCCCGGTGCCCACCAAAGGAGCCTCGGTACGGATAACAGGTACAGCCTGGCGTTGCATGTTGGAACCCATGAGCGCCCTGCTGCCCTCGTCATGCTCTAGGAAAGGAATCAAAGAAGTCGCCACCGAGAACACCTGTTTCGGCGAAACGTCCATGTAGTCGATTTTTTCCGGCGGCGCTTCTATAACGTCGTCACGGTATCGGCACAATACCCTGGCGTCCAAAAATTTGCCGTCGTCACCCAACCTAGCGTTAGCCTGGGCTACAACCGCATCGTCCTCTTCGTCTGCCGTAAGGTAATCTACTTGATCTGTCACACGCTTGTTTTCTTTATCCACTTTGCGGTAAGGGGTTTCTAGGAAACCGTACTCGTTTAAACGAGCATACAACGCCATGGAGTTAATTAAACCAATGTTCGGGCCTTCAGGTGTTTCAATAGGACAAACACGACCGTAAT
>CAYPVF010000053.1:0-2174 GCA_964414105.1 uncultured Eubacteriales bacterium | reverse complement strand
ATATTTGGGCCCTCGGGGGTCTCAATGGGGCACATCCTGCCATAGTGCGAATGGTGAACGTCGCGGACTTCAAAGCCCGCCCTATCGCGGGTAAGGCCGCCCGGCCCCAAAGCTGACAGACGCCTTTTGGCGGTAAGCTCTGTAAGGGGATTGGTTTGCTCCATAAATTGCGAGAGTTGGCTTGACCCAAAAAATTCTTTTATGGCGCCTACAACAGGTCTTACGTTAATAAGAGCCTGGGGGGTGATGATATCGATATCCTGAATGGTCATTCTTTCCCGGACCACTCGTTCCATCCGCGTAAGGCCAACCCTAAATTGATTTTGCAGCAGCTCGCCCACGCATCTCACCCTGCGGTTCCCTAAATGGTCTATATCATCGATGTTGCCCACATCTTTGAACAAACCGAAAAAGTAGTTCACGGCGGCTATAATGTCGTCTCTGGTGAGGGTCTTTTCTTTTGCCATCACTTCTTGAGACACTTCAAACTTGCCGTTTCCCATAACGTGGACCACTTGGCCGTCTTGGGTTGTAATGTCTATTTCGTTGACCTTATATTTGTCAACCAGATCCCTTGCCGTATCGCGATCAATGGTGGTGCCCGCCTTCAAAATAAGATGCCCTGTAATGGGATCGAGCACGTCCAAAGTTGCGGTAGCGTTTACCACTCTTCGGCGCAGCGTAAACTTCTTATTTAGACGATACCGGCCAACAGTGGCCAAATCATATCGCCTGACTTCAAAGAACAAAGACTCAAAAAGGTTCCTGGCGCTTTCCACAGTTGGAGGTTCTCCGGGCCTAAGGCGCTTGTAAATTTCTACAAGGGCTTCATCACGGGATTTAGTCGAGTCTTTATCCAAAGTGTTTCTCACAGGGGCGCTGTCGCCCATGGCCTCTAATATGGCCGCGTCGGTCTCAAGCCCCACGGCTCTTAAGAGCACCGTAAGCGGCAATTTCCTCGTTCTGTCTACGCGAATCCAACAAATATCGTTGGAGTCTGACTCCATCTCAAGCCATGCTCCCCTGTTGGGGATAAGAGTTGCTGAAAATAGTCTCTTGCCGTTCGGATCGGTGTCGAAAGAATAATAAGCACCCGGAGACCTAACCAATTGGCTGACGATGACACGCTCTGCGCCATTAATAATGAAGGTTCCCGAGTCGGTCATAAGCGGAAAATCTCCCATGAAGACTTCCTGCTCTTTCACTTCACGGGTTTGCTGGTTTATGAGCCTAACTTTAACCTTCAAAGGAGCCGAATATGTTACATCCCGGTCTTTGCACTCTTTTACAGAATATTTAGGGTCCCCAAGGTTATAGTCTAAGAATTCGAGAACCAAGTTTTCGGTGAAGTCCTTAATAGGAGAAACCCCTTTGAATACCTCTCTAAGACCCTCCTCTAAGAACCATTTGTACGACCCCAGTTGTACGGCTATCATGTTGGGAATCTCAAGGATTTCGCGAATGCGCCCGTAGTTCAGCCGCTCACGCTTGCCTACCTTGATAGGATAGGCCATGAATTTCACTCCTTAGGGGGTAATTTTCCGCCAATCGTTTCCTGGAGACAACGGGATTACCATCACTTCCTTATTCTGCCCGAAGTTCCGTCAACTAATTCCAATGCGGCGGGAAAAACATGGGTACAAAGAACAATGGTAACACGCCTGTTGAAACAAGTCAACAGGCGTAACCAAATTCGTAACACCAAAAGGATATTCTCAGCGGGATTTAATATCACCCGTCAATCGTAATTCCGAGAGCACCCTGGCTATTTCGTTCCTTTCTCGTTCAGTAGGCGGACACAAAGGTGACCTAAACCCGCCCACAGGAACCCCTGTCATCTCAAGAGCGATTTTCACGGGCACCGGGTTTGAGGTTATAAACAACACCTTGAAGAGCTCATATAGCTTAAGGTGTAATTCCCTTGCCTTTACCATGTCGCCCTCGTGATAGAAGTTTATCATACTTTTCATGTCGCGCGCCACTACGTGTGCGGCTACAGAAACTATACCTAAAACACCCACCAACAATAAAAACAACATGAGACTATCATCACCAAAATAAAGGCCCGGTATTACTCTCTGTAAATATAGATTTGGAGAAAATAACATCCACTGTGATCGAAAGGATCAAGGATGGGGCGGAAAGGGGAAGAAGCTATAGCCTAAGCATTAAGG
>CAYPVF010000052.1:0-12992 GCA_964414105.1 uncultured Eubacteriales bacterium | reverse complement strand
GTCCATTTTTTGCCATCCCAGTTGGACAACAGAAGCCTTAACAAACTTACTGAAAAACTGTGTCGAGCATACTTCTATCGGTGGTGAGATCTATATCTTAGCCACGGAAAACTCCTTGTTTTCTGAAGTCAGAATTTCAGATAATGGGCCGGGGATTGACTCGGTCGACCTTCCGCACATTTTTCAACGGTTTTACAAGGGAGAGAACGCTTCATCGGGAAGTTCGGGGATTGGTTTGGCTATGGCAAAAACCATATTGGAAGCACAAGGCGGAACTCTTGAGGCCGGTAACGGCGGTCCCGAAAGCTACGGAGCAGTATTCAGCGCAAAACTTCCCAAGCCTTCGTCAAACGCTTAATATCCTTATCCTCGGGTAAGAAGAAAATGTCGAAGTCACCGAATAGTCACCTGCTACGTCTAGAATTGGGGAGAGCAGCGCTAGGAGGTAAAACCTTTGGAAATATTGCGTGTGGAAAACCTTGTTAAGCTTTACGGTGTTGGACAAACTTCGGTAAAAGCCCTGGACAACGTAAGCGTTAGTTTAAGAAAAGGAGAGTTTGTCGCTATTACAGGCCCGTCTGGTTCAGGGAAATCGACGCTTCTTCACATTTTGGGTGGAGTGGATCGGCCCACATCAGGAAAAGTATTCATTGACGCTACGGACATTTATGAGTTAGACGAGACAAACCTCGCCATTTTCAGGCGAAGACAGATAGGCCTTATATACCAGTTTTATAACCTTATACCTGTTTTGAACGTACAAGAGAACATAACGCTACCTTTGCTTTTAGATGGACGTGAACCGGATGCACATCAAATTTCCAGCCTAATGTCCACTCTAAGTCTTGGGGACCGGACGAACCATCTGCCTAACCAGCTTTCAGGGGGTCAACAGCAGCGGGTGTCCATAGGCAGGGCTTTGGTTAATAATCCCGCGTTGGTTTTGGCAGACGAGCCCACAGGGAATCTAGACAGCGTAAACTCGGCCGACATCATTAGACTTCTTCGTATGTCGAATCAAATGCACAAACAAACCCTCATCATCGTCACTCACGAGCACAGGATTGCTCTTCAAGCGGACCGCATCCTTACCATGGAAGACGGCCGCATCGTGAAAGACGAGGTGATTCGCACAAAATGAACATCATAGGGCGTTTTACCTTACGTAGCATGAAGGTTAACAGAACCTGGACCGTTGTTACCCTTGTGGGAATTATCCTTTCAACAGCTATGATTTCAGCGGTGTCCACTTTTTGTGAGTCTTTTATAATTTTCTTAAGAAACGACACCATAGCCCAAACGGGTAATTGGCACGCCGCTATAACCGGCGTTCCCGCTAAAGATATAGAAGATATTCGAGAAGCTGGCTTCGCAGGCGAAATAACTGTCAGCCGAGAAGTTGGCTTTGCGCTTTTGGAAAATCCCAAAAATGAAGATATGCCCTATCTCTTCATTGAGCAATACGAAGAAAGTGCCTACAAAAACCATTCCATCGTATTGGTAGAGGGCCGAATGCCACAAAACGAGAAAGAAATTGTCCTTCCCCAACACCTTGAGACCAGCGGCGGTGTAAAACACGAGATTGGGGAGACTTTATCCCTATCTATTGGAAAGCGGGTAGACGAGGAAGGCCTGCCTCTTAAGAAATTTGAGCCTTACAGGAATGGCTCTCTTGATAGCGCAACTAGGGAGAGCTTTCTACAGGAAAAAATCTGCAGTTATACTGTGACTGGCATAATAAAACGGCCCAACAATGTTATTGAACCTTACTATTCTCCAGGCTACACGGCTATTGGATTCTTGGATCCGAATGCCCTAAACCCCGATGAACAAGTGAATGTTTGGATTCTGGCGAAAAAACTCAACCGTAGTTTTTTGGATGAAGTACCGGCTTTTGCAGAAAGCGTCGGGCTGAGCAGGGCTAGGGTCTCTTTCAATAATGAGTTATTGAATTGCCTGGGCGTTTTCGGTAGCAACGGTATACATAATGCGGTGTACGGTTTTGCGGCAGTATTTCTTGTTATAATTGTTGTTGCTTCTGTCACCCTAATTCATAACGCGTTCGCCATTTCCATTTCAGACCGTGTCGCTCAACTGGGTATGCTTGCAAGTGTCGGGGCAACAAAGCAGCAAAAGCTTGGCAGTGTATACTTTGAAGCTTTCGCTCTTGGAGTTATTGGCATCCCTACCGGAATCCTCGCGGGCATCTTGGGAATAGGCGTTACGCTTTCCGCTGTCAGGCCGTTAACGAAGAATTTCCTTACCACTTCTTTACCGGAAGGTCTGAGACTAGCCGTTTCATTTCCCTCTATAGCTGCGGCTGGTGTCCTGGCGGCTACAACTATTTTCGTTTCTGCTTGGATCCCGGCCCGAACGGCGTCCAAAATCATGCCGATTGATGCCATAAAGCAATTAGGTGAGGTAAAACTGACGTCTAAAACTGTCAAGATTTCCACCGGTTTTCGCAAGGTTTTTGGTGTTGAAGGGGAAATTGCCTTAAAAAACCTGAAACGGAGTCGCAAAAAATATAGGGCAACCATATTATCCCTCGTCATAAGTTTAGTTTTGTTCCTAACGGCATCTTACTTCGCGCAAGAGGTTAAAACAGGGTTCAGCACAATAGAAACAGGTCAAAATTTCGATATTTGCGTGATGTACACTGATACCCCAAAAGCAGAGGTTTCTTTGGCAAACGAGAAAATTCTCGCGTTTGAAACTGTAACAGGCGGTATTGCCATTGAAAGGACCGATGGCGTTTTCGTCATAGGGAGAGAGCAGTTGTCACCTTTAGCTTTGCGATATTTTTCGCCCGACGAAGGCATCGGGTCTTTGCTTTCCATTGGGTCCCTTTATGCATTAGACGATATGTCTTTTGACTCATACACAGCCGGCTTGGGTGTGGATCCTAAAGATTATCGGGATCCCCAAAATCCAAAAATGATCTTTGTGAATTTCGGGCTTGCCAATCTCGACGGAAAACGTGCCGCAGGGGAAATACTCTCGGCAGAGCCGGGGCAGACAATTGAATTTGGTTTATCGCCGCAAAAGGGAATGCCGACAGCCAATGGTGAAAAAGTATTCTTGGCAATTGGCCTTTTGACGGATAAACGCCCCATGGGTGTATTGATTAAACCTTTTGGCGAGTTTTCGGCAGTTGTTAGTAAAGAAGTGTTTGCGGGCCTGCCTGAGCACTTGAAATCGATTACTTCTCAAGGAAACCCAAGTTTACAGAGTTTGTTCCTTACGACAAACGATGCCGCTTCTTCGGAAAATCGAATTTT
Organism: uncultured Eubacteriales bacterium; assembly: GCA_964414105.1. Classification (GTDB taxonomy): domain Bacteria; phylum Bacillota; class Sulfobacillia; order Fermentithermobacillales; family Fermentithermobacillaceae; genus JAXGZG01. Next base: position 9,711 of record CAYPVF010000052.1, on the reverse strand, counting down.
TGAGTTCGCGTCCGATTTGTCTAACGGCCTGCATGTTTATAACGCTGCCGACGCCGCCCAAAAAGCAAAAAGCCTGTCGCTTGTGGTAAGCGTATTTCTTTACGGATTTATTGCGCTTATGAGCCTCATCTGTCTAGCCAACACTTTCAATACAACTACAACTAGCGTCAGGCTCAGAAGGCGGGAAATGGCCATGCTCCGTTCCGTAGGCATGACCCCTAGGAGTTTTAATCGTATGGTACGTTTTGAAAGTATATTCTACGGGCTGAAAGCCCTGTTTTACGGTTTGCCTATCAGCATGGCGCTTTCAGCTGTACTCTACAGAATAAGTTCGGAGGCCTTTGAATTTGGGTTTTCCTTACCTTGGGTTAGTTACGGTATTGCAATCGCTGCGGTGTTCGTTATCGTAGGGGCGTCCATGTTTTATTCGACTCTAAGAATTAAAAAGGAAAACATCATAGATGCCCTGAAAATTGAAACATTTTGACGGACATGGCGTCCGTTATTGACTAACAAGCAAGGGTTATGACTGCGCCCCAGAGCTTTATCCATTGCTTTTAATGTTCCCGGAATTAGCACGAGAACTAGTTTGTGAAGGTATCCGTGCGAGGTGAATGACAGGTTCATGTATATGGCAATGGGATCTAGCTTGTCTTGCCTTGAAACGGTCAAACCCGCAACCGCAACTGCCATTTATCAGACCCGTAGGCGAGCGTATTCCCAAACTTCCCGGAACCTCGTCTGACTCTGCTAGGTTGGTTGTGTTTTCATGGGACGATTATCCTTACATTGTGCGAGCAGACGTAGGGACATACATTGTTACCGGTGAAGACGAGATGAAGGCAGATTTCAGCTTCGAAGATGAGGTAGGCCGACGTTTGGTTACACCTCCTGAGGAGTATGTGGAAGTTGCTTTCGGCCATTGGTCCGGCCGCCGACTATTACCTAGCAATCAATAAGTGATGCTCACTTATTGGTATTTTGCCTTTGGGTTCACCGAAACCATGGTTTCGTTTTCTTAGCTATTCTAGCCAACAACAACATGACAGGAACTTCCGTCAAAACACCCACAATTGTGGTAAGTGCTGCGGGCGACTTGGCGCCAAACAAAGAAATCGCAACCGCCACGGCGGGCTCGAAGAAGTTTGGAGTTCCTGTCATCCCAGCGGGCCAGCGATATTGTGCGGAAGTCCTAATGCCCTACTGGCCAGGTACGCGATGAAAAATATCAGAAACGTTTGCAGGATAAGCAGAAGGCCGAAAACGGTGATACCGTCGAATTTCGGCAGAAAGCGGTGCTCGAAATATTCAAACCCGTGTTCTTTTACTATTTTGTTTCTCGTGAGCACGCGGCACGGATATATTTTCTCTACGACAAAGATAAGCATCTGATCGTGGTGGGTTCGCTTCCGCACCATTTGCCCGCTTCTACATATAAGACATGATGGTCTGGGATGCGAAACCGCGGACAAAATCCGTTCAAAAGCTTCACAAACCAAACTGCCGGGCACAATACCCGGCAGTTTGGTTTTGCGTAACAAGCGTGTTCTCGAGGTTTACTCTTTCCATTCGTAGTGGTATTTGAAGCCGTAGCTGTTCAGGGTGAGAATAATAGCTTTCTTTTGTCCCGGCGTGCCCTTAACCGCTTTTGACAACTGCAACGGCTCGTGACACTCCTGTACGTAATTCTTCCCGTCAGAGTCCGTAAATGAAATGGAGCCCTGGCTCGATCCAAGACCCTGAATATCGCTGTGGTCGAAGGATATGCTTAATCCAACAATACCCCAATCAGACTCCACGGTTCTGTCGACTTCCACTTTTGGTCTGTCTTCAGGCCCAAAATATTCGGGCGGGTCAACCCATTTGGTTTCCGCTATACCTGCGGCAATCGGCGTGCCGTCGTCCCATGTTCGCCAGACCTTCACAGTGAAATCGTTCTTGCCTCCCGTACCTTCCACATAGTCTATTATTTGGTCTGACGTAGCAAGCACTCCACCTCGCCTTCCGCCCACAAGGGAGATGTCTGAGGGGTTCATGATGAATTCCCAACCGGTAAAATACCAGCCCGGAGTGGGGGACAAAGAAAACTCCCCGTCTTTGTAGGTAAGCGGTGTTGCGACTGTGGGGCCATCATGTATACCGAAAGTAAGCACTTCTTCAAGACCCCGCCCGCGTATTATGACCTTATAGCTTCCCAGTGCCCAGCCATCATCCGGCTGTTCCAAGATGAAGGCGCCTCTGCCGAAATCGTCACCTGTTGTTTCTTTGAAAGTGTGGATAGAGTAGTCATCGTCGACGTATACCCATTCGATTTCCACTTCGTCTTTGTTGAAGTTGTCGTACACGAACCAGGCGATCAACTTCTGGGAATTCTTAGAGTACTTTGATACCGAATCTACGGGAATGAAATCATCTAGACTGGAAGTCATCCTGGCTTCCAGGAACCTTGGGTCGCCTTTTTGGGTTAAGTCGCCGTATTTCTCTGTTACCGCCGCGACCATTGCGGTTTCTCTAGGTGTTTTGCCGAAACTGCCGGGTTTGTAAGTGCCCGTAATATCTTTGCATCCGGATGACGCCAATAGTACGGCAATACAAAGGAAACATACAAGTTTTTTCACCTTTGTGCCCTCCCAGACGATAGCTTAATAAACAGCTTATCCGGGAGTGGCGCAATACACATCACCCGAAAGGGGTAGTTTGGTGAAAATTCAATGTTTTTGGAACCATAGTCTTGTTTTCTTAGCGATTCTAACCGACAACAACATGACAGGAACTTCTGTCAGAACACCCACAGTTGTAGTAAGTGCCGCGGGCGACTTGGCGCCAAACAAAGAAATCGCAACCGCCACGGCAAGCTCGAAGAAGTTTGAAGCTTCTATCATCCCGGCGGGCGCGGCGATAAAGTAGGGAAGTCCTAGTGGCTTACTGGCCAGGTACGCGAGGATCACATCCCCCTGAAACGAAAATATGATGATTAGGGCGAGCAGTAACCCCAGAACAGTTATGCCGCTGAATTTCGGAAGTGGGCTGGTTCCGCACAAACACCATATGGGGTTTTTCCATGAATGTACCCTCTAACTGTAGGCAGATTTCAACAACGCCCGATTGCCCCAAATCCAACCGTTCCCCAAAAAACACACGCGCGTTTTTTGCTTCCAATACTACAAAGCGCACAGGTATCGCAACAATGAAACAAAATATTAACAGGTGAGGCGTTCTTGTGCAGCCGCCTGATGGCGGATACAATTGTCAAGACACGCTTTTTCCCTAGGAAGTGAACAGGATTGGCTGAGCAAAAGGATATTGAATCAAAACCTTTTGGTTTCACAGTGCGGGGTTTTCGAGGTCAGTTTTCCCAGTTGATCGAACAACAGAAACAGGAAATAATCAAGGATCCCCACGGATTTTCATTGGGGTGTTCAGTGGGTTTGGCAGTAAATTTCTTTCCCACTATGGGTGTAGGCTTTTTGGTTGCTTTCTTCTTGGCGTCGCTTCTGCGTGCCAATAAGGCTAGCGCAGCCGCCACCAGTCTTATTACTGGACCCCTAATCCCAATTAAGTATTCTTTGAATTTGTTGGTTGGGGGGCTAATCCAAGCCGGCGAAACGGACGGTTTTTTTGAGTTTGTAGTCCGGCAGTATGCTCAGATCGCTAGAATCTCTAGTATTAGGGAACAGCTGTTGGGGTTTCTAGACTTCTTTGGCACTGCTTTTATCATAGGCGCCGTGATCAACGCTGTCGTTTTTGGAGTGGCCTTGTATTTTCTTACTCGCCACCTTTTGATTGCTAAACAAAGTAAAAGAACCTAGAGTGCCAATATCCACAAAGTACAGGTAGCGTCAGCCGTCTTTCGCTTCCAATCATACATAACGGACAAGTAATGTAACAATGTAATAGAATGTTAATCTATGAGACGCTCTTGGCTGTAGCAGTACGCCTTCGTCAGCGGCCTACCTTTTGATTGCATGCCTTGTAGCCGGGAAAATACTCTTTATAGCGGTGGGGTAATTCATGCTCATACATGTGCGGAACCTTGTGAAACGCTACGGCGACCTTCTCGCTTTGGACCATTTCAACCTTGAAGTTGAGGAAGGTGAGATAGTCGGCCTTTTGGGCCCCAACGGCTCCGGTAAAACCACAGCCATAAACTGCATTCTTGCGCTTCTGCAGTACGATGAGGGAAGCATTGAGGTATTTGGAAAGCCTATGACCCCCGCCGCATACGAGACAAAAAGAAACATCGGCATAGTCATGCAAAATATCGCTGTCTTTAACGAGTTGACGGTAGATGAAAATATAGATTATTTCTGCGGTCTTTACATTGAAAGCGCCAAAGAGCGCCGAAGGCTGGTGGACGAAGCCACAGATTTTGTGGGCCTTCGCCCTTTCCGCAAGTTTTACCCGAAAAAGCTATCCGGAGGGCTTTTGCGCCGCCTCAATATCGCATGCGGTATAGCACACAAGCCCAAACTGCTCATGCTTGATGAGCCCACTGTTGCGGTGGATCCCCAAAGCCGAAACAGCATCCTTGAGGGTATTTTGGAGTTAAACCGCCGTGGGACAACGGTGCTGTACACTTCCCACTACATGGAGGAAGTCGAGAGGTTGTGCACCAGGGTAATAATAATGGACAAAGGTAACACCATTGCCTCGGGTACGGTTAAAGAGCTGAAGGCCATAGCCAATCATGGTGAAACCGTAAGCGTCGAATTGTACGCGCTTTCCCCGGTTCAATTGGACGAAATGTGCAAGCTACCCCGCGTAACCCGCGCCGATTATTCAGACAACCGGTTAACCGTGAAGTATGACGGCGGGGAACACAACGTGCACAGACTACTGGATTACTTAAAGGAACAGGATATTTCCTTCAGTAGGATTTTTTCCGAAGAACCCACCTTGAATGACGTGTTCTTGGAGATCACGGGGAGACACCTAAGGGATTAGCAGTACAACCTTTATGGCACGGAGGTTTTGACGTGTTTGCACACGTGTACAAATATCGGCTGAAATGTCTTTTGCGCGACAAAGAGTTGGTTTTTTGGACTCTTCTTTTTTCATTGCTGCTTGCCACGCTATTCTATTTCGCGTTCAGCGGGCTCACTGTCGAGCGTGAGTTGTTCAAGCCCATCGCCGTAGCCATTCTAGATACGCGTGAGTATCGGGAGAATACGACCTTTGGGCAGATGCTCGCGTCTTTGGCGGAAGAAGGCGACGGGCAAATGCTGATTCTTAGATTGGTCGAATCTCACGACGCGGAAAAGCTCCTTGATGATGGTGCGATAACCGGCATCATATCAGCGGGCAGGCCCATGGAACCCGCCACTTTGACAGTAAGGCAATCGGGTCTTCAGGAAAGTATACTCAAGGCGATTTTGGACGAATACGGGCAAACCGAAAAACTCGTTGCGGATATAGTCAAGAACAACCCCACTAACGTAGCTCGACTCATAAACGATTTGCAGAGCCGCAGTTCCTATATCGAGGAAGTATCTTTTTCCAACGCTGTCCCTGATACCATGCTGGCCTATTTTTATGCGTTAATAGCCATGGCCTGCATGTACAGCGGTTTTTGGGGGCTAAAGAATTCATCGGATGTTCAGGCTGATTTGTCCCCCCAGGGGGCGCGCCGAAGCGTAGCGCCCACTCACAAACTGAAAGTTGTGACAGCCGATGCTTTGGCTGCCTTGACTATAAGTTTTGGGGAGGTATTGGTTCTGGTGGCTTATTTGGTCTTCGTTCTGAAGATAAACTTTGGGCATCAAATTGTTCACGTTCTTCTCACGTGTCTTGTGGGGTGTGTCGCGGGGATCTCTTTGGGAAATTTCTTCGGCACTGTTTTACGGGCAAGCGAGGGTCTAAAAACGGGCCTATTCCTAGGAGCCAGCATGGTAATGAGTTTTCTCGCCGGCCTCATGTTTGTGAATATGAAGCATATCGTTCGGCAAAAAGCACCTTTTTTGTCCTACGTCAACCCGGCCGCGCTGATATCCGACGCGTTTTACACCTTATATGTGTTCGACAACAATGGTCGATTCTATGTGAACATAGGGATGCTTCTTTTGATATCAGGAATCTTGTGCGCGGTGAGCTTTTCCAAGCTTAGGAGGGAACGATATGCAAGTATTTAAGGCATATTTGAAAGTGCTCCGCGCAACCAGAACGTTCATGATTATAAATCTTTGCATATTCCTCAGCTTGGCGGTGCTGTTCTCTTTTATGGCTTCGCAAAATCCGGTGTTTAGTTTTGAAATGACCAAAACCCCAATAGCCGTTGTCAACAGGGATGGCGACGAAACAATAGCATGCGGTTTGGTCGATTACCTTTCTTCCCAAGCTTCTGTTAAACTGTTTCCCGACGATGAGGAGGTTCTTCAAGACGCGTTATTCTATCGCGAGGTAGAGTATATCGCCATAATCCCCCAAGGGTTTTCAGAAGAGTTTCTAGCGGGCGGAACCCCCATCTTGAAGAAAGTGGTCGTTCCCGGTTCTACCAGTAGTTTTTATGTGGATATCGGGGTCGACAGATTCCTCAATACGTTGCGCCTTTACCGGGAATACGGGGGAGGCGACTCGCAGTTTTCCCAAGATGAGCTGGTAGCGGCCACGGTTGAAACCCTTCAGTTTGACACCCCTGTGGCTTTGGACACGTCCAAGGATACAAGCGGCGGGCCCGCCAACTATTCGTATTACTACGCGTATTGCGCGTATGCACTGCTTTCTTTGGTCATGGGAGGAATAAGCTCCATAATGATCGCTTTTAACCAGAGAGACCTACGGTTGCGCAATTTGTGCGCGCCGATTTCAAGAAGAACCATGAATCTTCAGTTGGCTATGGGCCATAGTGTGTTCGCGCTAACGTGTTGGGCTGCCCTTATCGTGTTGAGCCTCGTGTTGTACGGCAAACAGGTTATATCGTCAAACCTCATAGGCCTGTATGCCCTCAATACACTTGCTTTCACGGCTGTCTGCGTGTCCATAGGTTTCCTGGCCGGCTCCACGGTAAAAAGCCACGGGGCCCAAGCGGGTGCGGTCAATGGTGTCTCTCTTGCCATATGTTTTTTGGGAGGAGTTTTCGTACCCCAGTCAGTTATGAGCGAATCTGTACTGGCAGCCGCACGGTTCCTGCCGGGTTACTGGTTTATACGGGCTAACGATGCCATCGGCTGGCTGCAAGGTTATTTGGGCGCTCGTAGCAGCACAGTCATGGCGCCTATTTACCATAGCGTTCTGATTCAGGTAGGTTTTGCCGCCGTGGTATTCGGGGTTGGGCTTCTTTTTAGCAGAGATCGAAGCCAGTCCCAGGTATGATGGGAAAGGTGTTACAATTTACATAAACAGGTGAATCGGGGGATGTGGAATGTCTTATCAGTCGCCTATGTCTTCTTCTTTCAACGACACAAGAAATCGGAGCTCGCGTCTTTCCCCACAATCCGGCATGTGTTCAATGTGTACCGAGGATTGCGCTTCGACGTGTGAAATCGCGTTGGCAGCTGTTCTTGGGGCCCAGACTGTATATCCAACAACCACAGGCGCCAATCAAGTGGCTTCTGAAAAGGATTACCCAATTGATTTTTCACACTTCAATATTAATGGCCGTGTGTTTGGCGCTATCGGCGCAGGGGAGAATTATACTGACGCGACGATTTTCAACGTAGCGCTTTCCCGTTCTTTTGGCGCTTTGCACCCTGTCAAAATGGAACTGCCTGTGATACTTCCGGCGCTCATCAAGCTCAACTGGGAAGATTACTTTGCCGGCGCCGCCATGGCGGGCGTTTGTTGCGTTATTGGGGAGGACGCCAGGAGTAAAGATTCCGACCTTGAGGTACAGGGTGGGAAAATCACGAATTTTCCCATGCTCAAAAACATAACGGATTCCTTTTGCCGATACCAACGGGGATTCGGGCAAATCATTTTACAATGTAATGTGGAAGACGACATGCTGGGTCTTCCCGAATACGCCCTTTCAAACGGTGTAAAAGCTATTGAGTTCAAATTCGGCCAAGGCGCGAAAGGAACCCAACCGGCTAAAAGATTGAAAACTATTGAAGAAGCGCTTAAAAAACAGTCTTTGGGCGTTATGGTTCACCCTGATCCTTCTGACGAAAAAGTGCGGCGCGCCTACAACGAGGGAATCTGTCCCAGTTTCTACTCCTACGACAGGCTGCCCCTTTGGGATGAAACCTTTATGGCGCGCAGGATTGAAGAAATCCGAAATATGGGCGCCGAAAACGTGTATTTCAAGATGGCCGGATACGACCCTTCTGACTTGGAAAGGGTCCTGAGAATGGCATCGGACTGCAAAGTGGATATGGTTACGTTTGACGGCGCCGGGGGCGGAAGCGGTTATAGCCCTTCCAAAATGATGAACGAATGGGCATTGCCCACAGTGTGCATGGAAGACGCTGTCGTCACGATTGCCAAGAAACTCAAGCAAGAGGGCAAATATCTGCCGGCAATAGCAGTCACAGGGGGTTTGGTTTCGGAGGATCAGGTGTTCAAAGCCTTGGCATACGGCGAAGGTTTTGTGACGGCTGTGGGGCTATGCCGTTCCAGTATGGCGGCGGCCATGAGCGCCAAAACAATTGGGGAAATGATCAAAAACGGACAAACGCCCAAGTTGTTCAAGCAGTACGGGGATTCTATAGAAAGTGTTTTCGCCGATTTGCCTGATTTGCGGGCTATTTACGGGGTGGAAGCCAACAACTTTCCGCCGGGTGCTATCGGTGTGTTCTCCTATTTGAACAAAATCGCTTTCGGATTGCGGCATTTCGCGGCCCTGAATCGCAAGTTTAACGTTGATTTACTGGACAAGAGCGACTTGATTCCTTTGACTCATTCTGCGAAAGACCTCATTGGCGGAAGGTGGTTTGATTATAGGTAACCGGGAAACCGGGAAGAAGCACAAAATGTGGAATCACCGCCGGGGTAAGAAACCGCAGCCAATCAAGGTTTCGCCCCGGCGTTTTCTATGAAACGGCTGTCTGTCTGGTAAAATCGCCTGCGTAAACCCCTAGAAAATTGCTAACTTCAAACCTCGTTGACAATTGACTGTATCAGCTGGATAATACAGTCAAAGACTGTACTATGGAGCTAACACAGTTAGGCAAACCGGTTTAGGGAGCGTGCCATGGTTTCTTTTGATGGGTTCCGAATAGAAGACGGCAGCCCCATTTACACGCAGATAGTTCGGCACATAAAACAAAGCATTGTGGCTGGCGGCGTTCAAATGGGTGAAGAAATGCCGTCCAGGCGAGTTCTATCCGCGCTGTTGGGCATAAATCCCAACACCGTACAAAAGGCTTATAGGCTGCTTGAAGAAGAATCCATCATTGAGTCCAACGCGGGCGCGCCCAGCTATATAGTGGCGAATAAAGAAAAAGTGGAACGAATTCGCGCCGAGCTTTTGGAGACCCACGCCCAGGAGATGGTGGGCGCCATGAAAAAGATGGCTGTCTCCAAAGAAGAGGCAATGTCGTTAATCGACAAACTGTGGAGATAGGCGGAGAAAAATCATGAAGGCAAAACAGCATTTGTCAGTGGTCATGTTGGCTGCCAGAAGCACCATTTACAAGGTGCTGGCGCTTTTGTTGTTGATGGCCGTTGCCCAAGGCATTTTGTTTAACCTTGAATTGAAGAAAAGTCTCGCCAGCCAGCCGGTGGGGCTGGAACAGCTGATAGATAAAAGCCGAATAATAATTGTAAGCGGTGTAG
>CAYPVF010000051.1:0-13230 GCA_964414105.1 uncultured Eubacteriales bacterium | reverse complement strand
CGTCCACCACGACCGTCATAAAACAAGTTTCCAGGTCTTTTACTGAAGAAGGCCGGGATTTTACCGTAACCTATCAATTGGGTTCAAAAACCATGGGCACATACGAAAAACCCAATGAATCTTACGCCAAAACCTTTATTAGCGCTTCTTTGGTAGAAAAGCACAACTTGGACACTTGTAAAGAAACCCAGTGTAACCTCGACTTCTCGCACTTAGACGAAAAAACGGGCTTGCACTTGTTTGAAAAAATCGCCAAAGCAGAAGACCCGGTGATGCCGGTTCATCTTCCTGAAATCGTAAGAGACCAACTGTCCGCTTTTAGTTTCTGCGAAGTCAGCTCTGCCGTGAAGCATTTGACCTTGATATATTAGGAAGCAACTCATTCAATTCCACGAACTCGTCCGCAGAATCAACCAGTTCGTCGGCGGCTTTGAAGTTGCATCGGGCATAAGCATCCGGGTGTTGTGTAGACAACACCTGGATTCTTACTCCACGCTGAGCCACAGCTTTTACCAATGGCACAAAATCCCCGTCGCCCGAGCACAAAATGTATTTGTCACACCTATCCACAAGCGACAACATGTCAATAGCCAGCTCTAGATCAAGGTCTGCTTTAATTGTGCCGCCAGCAAACACTTTTAAGGGCTTTCTGACCACCATGTACCCGTTTCTGTTAAGGAACCGGTAAAAGGACTGAGAACGTCGTCTTTGGGCATCCAGCTCCTCTCGTAAGGCGTTGGGATCTGAAGACGAAGTCATTTTGACATATTGCTCGATGCTGTCCGTAGTCCATTCGCCTGTGTAGTAATAGGCGCGAATGAGTATGCTGTCCTGAGTCAAGGTTTGAAGAAGTCTCACAAAGTCAACGTTTATTCCAAACGAATCATAAGTAGCATATTTAAAATTCCATCCGTCTACAAATACAGCGACTTTGGCCTGAGATTTAGCGATCCTGTTTTTCAAGATCTGTCCCCCATTAAAAATCAACAATTTGAATTAAGACAAAATGTAAACGAGGCGATTGTCTTTGTGAAGATACTTTTGGTTGTGGTGCGCCCGGCGCGAATCGAACGCGCAACCTTTGGCTCCGGAGGCCAACACTCTTTCCATTTGAGCTACGGGCGCCCTTTTGTAAGCCCAATTATACACCCCTAGGCTTTTCCCAACAAGATTAGGACACCGGCCACCAAAAACCCCCCGCCCGCCACTGCCCTTATGACAGAAGCCGGGACAAACTTGCAGATGGTGTCGCCCACCAGAACACCTATAAGGCTGGATAGCACCAAAGCCACAGCCGAGCCTAGGAAGACGCTGAGGGGCGCTTTCTTTGATGAGGCAAGCATCATGGTAGAAAGCTGGGTTGTATCGCCTAACTCAGCGAAAAAGACTATAGCAAAGGTGGAGATCATAACCTGCCAATTCACGTTGAGGAGCCCGGGGGCTCACACACCTCCTTACAACAGTTTACGTGTAGCCACCGAAAGACATGTTACCTCAACGCTTATAGAAAAGTCTACGCAAATAGTTTGATATGGCCATTTTTACCCAACCATCGGCATCTCCTCGGTTCTGGGCGTTTTAACCCAGCCTTTGGGCTCCCTTCCCACAAGTTTTAAGAGCATCGCGCTTGTGTACGGTACGGGGAACACAAACGCCGCCAAAGGCAAAAGTAATAACGCGAGGTAAACCGCCACATGCCCGGGCAGACTCTCGGGAGCGTTACCGTTGTCCAAATACCTTTTGTACCGTTGAAATGCGTATACTGTAAAACCCATGTATAGAAAAGAGAATGCGCTTAGAATCCACCTGCCGGCGAAAGGAATTAAGGCAGGGTCCAGAAGATTTTTATAATACAAAACCATGGCTGCCGGGGGAACAAAAGTGGCTGCCTGGTAGGTTATCCACTCCACCTGCCCTTTTATGACCAGGCGGCGGTAAAGTTTTTTCTTGGCTCCGGGCTGTATGCCCTTGTACTCTTTCACTTTCTGAACGACTTGCAGGTGCCCCGTCCCCCATCTTAGCCTTTGTCTAAAAAACGCCTTGAACGTTGGAGGAGTTTGCTCAGATGACGGGTAGGGCAGGTATTCAGGCCAAGCGCCTTTCATTAGATAAGCCCTGGTCCCAAACTCTAGGTCCTCCGTTAGCACTTGGCAATCCCAGCCGCCCACCTCGTGTAAGAGGTCTTTTGCAATAAAAACATTGGTGCCCCCAACAAATGGTAGAGTTCTAAAAAGCCACGGCAGGTACCAATCGTGGGCGACAGCCTGATACAATGCGGCAATCCTGCAAAACGGTGTCATTTTGTAGAAGTTTCGAACCTGGAAAACGGGGCCTTGCAGCACTTGGGACGGTATGGGGTCAAGCATTCGACGGTACCCTACATAAAGCAGAACATCCTTGTCCGGCCTGCTTTCGGCGTCATAAAACCCCACAACCTCTGTCTTGGGGTTCAGATATTTAACACCCCAATTGAGGGCCCTGCCCTTGGTTGAGGCAACGGGTTTGCCTGTTCTTACGCCTTCCAAAAGCCCGTCGTAATCAAAAGGTACTGTAATGTGCTTTATTGCGGGCCCCCCGAAGCCGCCGGTTTCGGCCATGGCCTTTTCAACCACTTCCTGGGTGGTGGGGTAAAGGTCCAATAGGGCAAAGCTTACCCTTTTTTGCAGTTCACCCGTTTTTGAGGCCCGGTGCGCCGAGATGGATATCCTTTCGGCTATAAAAGAAGTCATCCGCTTTATTATCTCTTGGGTTAAATCATGGTTTGCTTGAACTGTGTGTTTAATTGTCCTGTCTATGATTTTCCTTTGCGGTTCGTCGCAAAAGGTGCAAAAAGCTTCGATGACAGGAAGGGATACTGCTAAGCACGCCGGATAGGCGCGGTCAACATCGAGTTCTGATAGCCAAGTGCAGCGGTTTTTTATGATATCCCGAAGTTTTTTCGCGGTGGGTGCCTTTTTGGAGGCTATAAGCGCTATCGATATATCCCGTACGACACAATGCCGTTCATAAGCGGGGATGGATGACAACTCCGGCGCTTGGGCCGGATAGTCTTTCTGGAACCCTTTTGACAGGTATTCGGCAAGGGCGTACTCTGACAAACAAGAAATCAGCACCGCTTTAAGGGATGTTTCGAGATGAGTAGGTATTCGGGCGGCCCCGGTTTCACCCGAAAATATACCGTGAGACAACGCGGAAATTTCAGCCCGATCTTTTTCCGCCGCTTGCGTCTCTTTTTCGTCTGTTACCACCACCACCTCAAACCTTTCGGCTGGATAGCGAAGGGAAGTCAGGTGTCTGATGGTATTATCAATAACCAGCGACTCGTTTCTCGCGGGAACCATAATACTCATGAACGGAATAGCCCTTGAAAGCAGACTTGCGGTATCTTGCAGATAAGAAAGCTTTAACTTTGGCCTGCGATTCCAATACTTCCTTTCGCTATAGAGCTTCCAAATCAAAAACCTGGAGAATAGAAGGAAGAACAGAAGATATACGGCAAATACGACAAAATACAAAGACTGGGCAGTTGTCATGATGGCCTCGTTGCCTCCTCTGCCATTTGGGGCTTTTGTAAATCGTGTGTCTTGCCCAGAATGTATTTTGACGCTAGTCCACAGGCGCTATTCGCTTTGGCGGCTTATAAAGAAGAAAGGGCTCGCGCCCGATTACTGGGCGGAGCCCCTAACACTAGTTGATACGCTGTTTTGGGTTACAGGATTCCCGAAACAGCCTTCATGGCGTCGAGTAAGGTGGGTGCGCCGATTTCCTGCGTCTCATATCTTACGCGCATGGATGGTTTCTCCAATTTCATCACCCGCCTAAGGTCAATGGGCGTCCCAACCACTATCAAATCGCAGGGAACCTTTGCGGCGGTTTCCTCCAATTCTTTAACTTGTCTTCCCGAATAACCCATTGCGGGGAGCACAGGCCCTATATGCGGAAACTTTTGGAAGGTGGCCGCTATGCTTCCCACAGCATACGGTCTGGGGTCAACAAGTTCCGCCGCACCCCATTTTTTGGCTGCGATCAGCCCGGCTCCATAAGACATTTCGCCGTGAGTGAGGGTGGGGCCGTCTTCTATAACAAGAACCTTCTTGCCGGTAATGTTTGCCCCTCCGTCCAGGAATATGGGCGATGCCGCATCCACGACTATTGCTTTGGGGTTTACTCTGCGTATGTTCTCCCTGACAATTTCTATGTCAGAGGGACTAGCCGTATCGACTTTATTTATCACGACGATGTGCGCCATCCTAAGATTGGCTTCGCCGGGGTAATACAAGACCTCGTGCCCCGCCCTGTGGGGGTCTACCAACACAATGTGGCAATCAGATTTGTAGAAAGGCAGGTCGTTATTGCCGCCATCCCAAAGCACAACATCAACTTCGGCTTCGGCCCGTTTCAGAATCTCACCGTAATCTACGCCCGCGTACACGATTGTGCCGCGATCGATATGGGGTTCGTATTCTTCCCGTTCTTCAATAGTGCAATCGTGAATCTCCAAATCTTCGTAGGCCGCGAATCGCTGCCAAATCTGCTTCTCCAAATCGCCGTAAGGCATTGGATGCCGAATAGCGGCAACTTTTTTACCGGCTGCTTTAAGGATTTCTGTAATTCTTCTTGTGGCCGGGCTTTTTCCCACCCCTGTCCGTACCGCGCACACCGATACCACCGGTTTGGAAGATTTTATTGCGGTGGCATTGTAACCCAAAAGCTTGAAGTCGGCGCCCGCGGCCAAAACCATCGACGCCTTATGCATGAGGTCAGAGTAATTTATGTCACTGTACGAAAACACTACCTAATCTATCGCCTGCTGTTTTATTATATTTTCCAGTTCTTCTTCGGCAAATATGGGGATTCCCTTAGGGTAATAGGAGCCCGCCAAAGCCGGCGGATACTGCCGGCCCTCTATATCGGGTATTTGCGTTGCTGTAAAGCAGACAACCTCAGTATTAGGGTCATCCCTGTAAACCACATTGAAATTGTGAAAATCCCGGCCCGCGGCGCCCATGATGACTGTTCTTTTTTTGGCCATTGTTCGTTCCCTTCCCCAATATTGGTTGTATTGAACCTTAGTTCATGTTGTTCAAATCCACATCTTGCCCAAAAGCTCCAAGGGTCTGTGACAGTTTGGACAACTGCCGTCTTGAAGGTATGATGCTTCGATTTCCATTCCCCCTCTTTGGATCAACACCTCCTCACATTGGGGACACAAGGTGTCAGCGTATCCCCTTTTCCAGGCATTGCCGATGTAAACGAAGTTCAGAAATTGTCTTGCGGCACCCTTAAGCGTTTCTAAGGCAGACAGGGGCGTTATGGGTTCCTGACTGCGATAAGCGGGAAAATAGCGAGACAAATGCAGCGGGATACTGGGGTTCAAATTGCCAAGCCACTTGGCCAGGCACTCCACAGAATGTACATCGTCATTTTTCCCGGGTATGACCAAGTAAGTAATCTCGACCCATTTGTCCTGCTCCACGCATTTTTCTACCGAGCGCAGAACAGGCGCCATGCGGCCGCGGGCCATTTTGCTGTAAAACACTTCATCCCATGCCTTAATGTCGATGTTGAACGCGTCCGTGTAACGAAGTGCTTGGCCCAGGGCTTCTTGAGATATAAACCCGTTTGTTATCAAAACATTCTTCATACCTGCTTCTTTTACGATTTCGGCGACATCCAATACAAACTCAAGCCAAACTGTAGGTTCGTTATAAGTATAGGCAACCCCGGATATGTTTTGGCGAAGCTTTCGTTCCTCCGCCGCTATTTTGGCGATTTTTTCGGGTGCGTAGGTTTGTACTTCGGGTTTTCCTTGGGAAATAGGCCAGTTTTGACAGAATTCGCATTTAAAATTGCACCCATAAGACCCCACGGACAAAAACAAGCTGCCCGGGTCCACGTGAAACAACGGTTTCTTCTCCACAGGGTCTAGCGCCACAGACGTGAGGCGTCCGTAATTGCTTGAGACTAAGCGGCCGCAAACGTTTCGGCGCACCCTGCAAACACCCTTTTTGCCGGGTTCAATGACGCAGTTGTGCGGGCACAACGTGCATTTCACTTTGTCGCCGGCCTCTTTCCTCCAAAATCGCGCTGTTTGTTCTGTTTTATCCATGCCGTATACATCCCATCATTTATAGCGGGTAACAGTGAAACGAAGTAGCTTAACACCATCTTCAACCCAAGAAATTCCCGCTTTTTGCTTGGCTATTGAAACCTGCTCCCGGGCGGTGTCCACGCCGGGTAGATCAGGCAGCAGCAAACCGCGCCTTCTGCCTTTTTGGCAAATCACACCGTACTTTTTAGGGTCTAGGCTGCGGATGCCGTCAATTTCCTCGGCGGGCGACAACACATCCACGGAATACTCCAGATCGTACAATTCGTTTTGCTTTACAGGTTCAAACCGGGGATCCTGTGTGGCGGCACTTATGGCGTTGGATATTATCTCCTGCACTAGGTTGTCGGTGGTGGCTTCTGTGGTGCCTATACATCCCCTGAGCATCCCCTTGCTGTGGATACTCACAAAAACGCCCCCGGCGCCAAGAAACTCAGGCGGAAATTTCGATGGCGGAGGCATTACGGTTCCTTGTCTTACGAACTCCTCCACTGCCTTTCTAGCTAGAGACACAGGAAATGACCGCTTTTCGGAGTTCTTCCTACCGGTTGGGCGGAATAGCGCCACGCCGTAGCCCACACCGAAAGGACCTTCGTATGACAGCACCTCCGGTGAAACGGAGTATCCATCCAAAACACCCAGCATTATGGATATGGGCCTCAGGCCGCACTCACCGGCGCCTTCCACCAAATCCGCGGGAAGATTTAAGACAGAAGAAACGTCAAAATATTTTAGATGCTCCATAAGCAGTTCATCAAATATTTTTCCTTTTGGGTCAAACCCCCCGGGGCCGCGGGGCTCCAGCCTGTGTGAAAGATCTCCTGACGCCAAAACGGCGACTTTCCTGCCAAGATTTTGACATACGTCCTCAATAAGTTTTCCCAGTTGATACAATTCTGTGTAAGGAAGAAAGCCGATGTTCACCACCAAGAGTTTGCCTTGAAACCCCGCGCCTTTTAAGAAATGCAGCGGCACCAAAGTACCGTGATCTAGCTTGGGATCCACGCCGTAACGCGTAAAATCCGGATTATCCAAAACTACAACTGGCAGGCCCCGGTCATTGGCCTTCGTTGCTATGGCTTTCACAAGCTCCGTATCGTTGGGATAGTCAAATTTCACTTGCGAAGCGCCGAAGTCCCCAAAATCACCCCTATGCCTGTTCTGAGCCCGTATCGCAACGGCATCGGAAAACGTGGGCCCGTGGGGAGTTATTACTACAAGCGTCTCAAAACCGGTTCTTGTCATCTCTTGGGAAAGGGAAGTAACAGCCTTGGCGGTGGCCCCGGCCTGTGCTTCCTCACCGCGTCCTACTTGGGGAATTATGATGGGTGGATGGGGTGACAGTCCGCATATTACCACAGGAGAGTTTCTCACGATATCACCACTTTCTCGACAAAAGGCGACGTACACGCACGCAAAAGCGCGCTGTAATTGGGGCGGAAACTAAGAACGCTTCCTACTTGAATCGGCTTTTTCGCTTCTTGAACATCCAAGATAAGGTGATCAGATGATGCGCCCAAGACAAAAACCCCGGCATCCAAAGGTAAGAGGCCGCTTGCGTCTGTATCTTCCAGTCCCAAAGCACAAATAGCCCTTTTTCTAGCCCCGCGGTCGGCAAAATGAGGGATTACCCCAAAAGCATTTTGCCCTATTTGCCCAAAAGGTTTGGATGGTTTTAGGAGAACCTCAATGACTTCTGCTTTCACGGTAAATGCGTCTTGAGTACACCCTTGTATGGGCTGCCTTTGCGTTGACTCAGTACCCAGCAGAATGCTTTCGCCCAGCCTAAGTTCGGTTACACCTTGCGGTATGCCTCCGTCCATAAGAAGCTTAACATTAGCTGAATTGCCCCCGGAAACCACACTCAGTTGAATTCCAATATACTTTTCCATTTGAGTTTTGAGGTTCACCAACGATTCCAAGCTGCCTGAAGTAGGCATGACGCCGCCGTAGCAGCCCCAATTAGCGCCTATCCCAATGAGCTGTATTCCCTTTACAGATGCCATTTGGCCGGCCACACTTACGGCGTCCGCGGGCAATACCCCTTCCCGAAGATCCCCCATATCCACCATAAGGATTATCTTGTGGCGCTTCCCTGCGGCTATGGAGGCCTCCCCCAGAAAACGCACTGTGCTCACATGGGAATTAAGACTTACATCGCACACTTCAACTGTTTCACGGCACCTGGAAGGGGAAGGCGCTCTCAAAAGCATTGTTTCGCCGCGGTAGCCGGCCTGCCTTAAACGGTACAAATTCTCTATACGAGAATCCCCCAAAGCCAAAGCCCCTGCCGAAGCCATGGCCAACGCTACAGAAGGGTGTGACAGTGTGACTTTTGGCACTCCAACGAGTCTCATTCCCCGGCTACGCAAAACTTCCGCCAAAACTACGGTGTTTTGTCTCACCGAATCAATATTCATGAACAATGACGGGTACTTCAATCAATCAACTCCAAACCTAAACTTGAAAAAAGTATATCTTTAGCCTGGCGTGGGTACTGCGCCGCCAAAACTCCGCATGGCGCCATAATATAATCGGTATCCAACAAAGCCCTGGCGCTTTTGGGGTAAAGCTCTCTGCCTTTTCTTTGACCTACCAACCGGCTCAAAACCCCAAGCCCCCCTTCAAGCCGGGTTAAGGCTCCCCCTGTGCCGATAATTGTTTTAACCGCACTAAGATCTTTCCCCGTTGCCAAAGCTTGCCTGCCGGTAGGTCCGTAAATATACCGCATTTTGCCCGCGTGTCTCGAAAAAGCCATGCTACACGCGATTTCAGTTAAATAGGACACCAAAGTTTTTTGTTCAAGTTTTTTAGGGATAGACTCCAGGCTTTCCAATTCCGGCCGGGGATCAAAACCGAAATCTTGCGGCGCGTGGGCTGAGGCTAAAAGAAACACATTTTTCGCGTTAACAAATACCCCCAAATCTCCTTCCACCGTCCTTTTGGCGAACGGTTCCGGGCTTTCCAAAATGTGTTGGATTTCGGGGCTGCCCTTGGCAACAGAATGGACGTCGGTGGTGGCGCCGCCCACGTCAATAGCGCATAGATCGCCTAGAACGGGCCAAAGAAGCCGGCACGACTCCATGACCGCCCCAGGGGTAGGCATAATAGGCCCATTTATCATACTGCGTATGCTATCCATACCCGGGGCGGCTGTTATATGCTCCTCGAATACTTTTTGAATGACCTTCCTAGCCGGCTCCACATTAAGCTGGTCAACTTTTGGAAAGACGTTACCTACAAAATAGGCGCTGATACGCTTTTCCCGCAGTATGGCCGCCACTTCGTTTTTCGCGGACATGTTCCCCGCATAAATCACAGGCGGAATTTGGCCCCCGGCCGCGCCTAGGTAATGGGCCAGTGTGTGTGCGTTTTTTAAGACGGTGGCCTTTTCCCCGTAATCAACCCCGCCTGCCAAAAGAATGATTTTGGGCTTCACTTGGTCTATTTCCTCGATATCGTCCTTGGTAATGTCCCCGGCTGTAACAAGGCGCACTATAGCCCCGGCGCCCAGAGCAGCCTCTTTCGCCGCCCGGACAGTCATATCATAGACCAATCCGTGAACGCTCATGGAAAGGCCCCCGGCGGCACTGGACGCGGCCATCATGTTACGGCATTCAACTGCTTTTGCATTAAGGTTACGAGCAAGGTCTTTCATGGCTTCTTTCAGGCCAATAGTGACGTCATTCTGGGAAACGGTCGTAGAGGAAATGCCTTGCCCCAAAAATCGCGGCTTGTCCCCCAAGATAAAAGCGTTAACCGCGGTTGTGGTGCTTCCGATTTCGGCCACAAGCACGTCAATCTTCATGATGCGGGCCCTTTTGTAGCCTTATCCGCCATACCAGCCGACGCCCGCAGCTGTGCTCGCCTTTCCACCAAAAAGGATGCCACTTCCATGCCTTTTGTGCCCCGCCCAAAGCCCGCGTCCATCCCTGCCTGGACGGCCAAATCGTTTGTGACCTGGGTTCCCCCGCCCACTAGAATGAACCTGCCCCAACAACCCATTTCCCGGCACATCATAGCGAGACGCTCCATATTTTTTCTGTGGATGTCAGCATGGCTTATGATAGTGGATATGAGAATCGCGTCGGCATCAATCTCGATTGCAGCGTTAATGACCTTATCAAGAGGAACTGAAGTGCCCAGATACGCAGCCTTAATCCCGAAGCTTTCTATTCCCCCGTGTTTCAAATCGATAATCTCTCGCATTCCTACTGAATGTTCATCCTCCCCCACAGTGGCGCACACCACTTTCATGGGGTTTCTAGTAATCTCCTGGCGTATTTCGTCTGCCGACATTATCTTTGGCTTTTCCGGTATCTCCAAAGAATCACGCTTCACGCCAAAAGGTATTCTGGCCTTTACTTCCACTAGGGTACCCTCGGCGGGATGCATAATTCCTTTGTGAATCACCTCAGGGTCCTCTAAACCTGTTTTTCTAACCAATTCCAACGCGGCGTATTCCGCGATTTCTTCCGGTTCAGCGATAAACATTGTAAGAGTCAAATATCCGTCGTTTGCCCACTGCACTTCGGGTTTAATAACGCCTTCCCGCTGCTCTTCCCTTGCGGCGTCGAGCCGCTCGCAAACGTTGTCCGACGGGTCGAGCTCGTCAATATACACGATTTTGCTGGGGTTACACAAGGTACACCCGCCAATGATGTCGCACACATGCCCAGTCGTGATAGCTTCCTTTGGCAGTTTGTTGTAACCAAAATGATGGCACACCGGGGCAAAGTAATCTTCGTCCCGTAAAACAACAGTATCGGCGGCAATTCCGCCTAAGGGGTCCCGGGCTATCCCGTCGCCGTTACGTTCTGGATAGTGGCCGGAATCCACAAAAACACCTTTAGCCACCGAGTCGAAATAACCATTTTGCTTTATCTCTTCCAAAAATAAAACAGCGCGCTCTGTAATCTCTCTTACTTTGGACTGAAAGTTTTCATCAAGTTTTAACTCAACCATATCTCTTATGCCGTCAAGGCCGATAAGGGTTTGTTTTGCCGTATCCACGGCATTTATACTGTTGTAATGCCACGGCACATTCCTGCCCTCGTCAGGGGTTATAGTGCTTTGCACGTCGGCGGACGTGAGCTTTGACAGTACCAGGTTTAGGACATGAGTTACTGTAGCTTCCCGGGTGTCAGATTCGATGTATTTCGTGTTTTGCTGGGCCCGAATTTTATAGTCTGAAAAAAGCCACCTGAGGGCCGCCGCGTAGGGCAAATCGTACGACATGGCCGGGGCGGGGGTAGCTGTAGGCGGCACAGACGACAACGCTATCCTGTCAGGTTCCATACCCACCGACAGAGAAAATGCCGAGTTCAGCGCGTGCTGCACCAAGAGCTCGGGCATGACCTTCCAGGCTTCCTTCGCAGTGGCGTTTGCGTTGTGTGCGCCATCGATCTGGAGGATTCTTGCCCTGGCCATAAGGTGTTTGGCCACAGCGGCGTCAACAAAGGACCTCACCATGTTCACGTTGCGGTACAAAATATTGTATTGGGGATCTTGATGGGCGCCGTTAACGCCTTCTTCGGCAAACAAAACCGCTATTTCCGGCCCCGCGACACCTGACACGTATGAGTGAAAGTTTATGGGCCGCCCCACTTCGTCCTCAATAAGGTCCAATGCTTTCCTTGTGGCGCGTATCTGTTTGCGAGTAATGGGTATCCCGCCCACGCCCTGTGGCGTGCCCTCCAAAAGCCCGTCGATATGACTTTGACCCGCGGTGCGAATAACCATCATATGGTCCGCGCCGTGCCAAGCGGCCATCCTCATGCGGCGAATATCGTCTTCGAACCTGCCTGACGCGATTTCGGTGGTGATAACCGCATCGGGCTGAGGGTCTATTCCGGCGAAATATCTGGCTGCGGGCAGGGGTACATAGTTGTCTATAGATTTTGAGGTTTCACTGTAAACAAAAGGCCCCATTTGATGCTTTGGCTGGTGTTCCCGCCACGTCCAACCTTTACGCCGTGGACGGTAGTGTTCAAGGCCCTCCAGGATTTCGTCAATGTTTATCTTTTCGTTTGGCTTAAGCTTCACTAAGCATCGCCTCCAAAGAGCCGTTGCACCTTGTCCCAGCCAATTCCTTGGGATAGTTCCTTACCGGCCTCTATGTAGCCGATTTGTCTGTCTTTAGAATAGGCCAACACCAAATGTCCCGCGCCTTTTCCCAGAAGGCCCAGCCTAACGGCCCAAGACGTGATGGACGACGCCTCGATACTGGAAAAACCCATTCTAAGTAACACAGACCTTTCAATGGATGGGGACGTATGTTTTATGGCCAAATCCAGAAGGGGCTTTATTATGTCTTCAGTGAGCTCCCAAAAACGATCTTTAAGCTCTTGGTCGGAAAGCGGTACCAGGTGCTGGCGCATGGCCTGGAAATCACCTGATTGCGGCATCTGGCTTCACCCCTAACTCGCAAAGTACTTTTCCTATATAGTCTCTTGTAGACCCGGTATCTTCGGATAAGAACTCAATCTCTTCCGTAGTCACGCTTTGAATATCATTTTTTTCTACCGCGTTCCTAATATAAGATCTTCTCATGCGATCTAGAGGTATGTCAGTTATATGTAACTGGTCAAAGCTTTGTGGAATCACTATTGCCTTACCCGGAACGTTTTGCTTTGGGTCGCCCCTCAGAACTTGAACCCCCATCCTTTTAGCGAAATCAAGCTGTGCTTGGGGGTGTTTCCCGGCGCCCGTGTATTCGGTTTCTTGCACCACGATAATCTCATCTTGGGTAAGCTCCCTTGCCAAAGGGACAGCGGCGGCAAGGGACGTGTTACCGGCAGGACCTCTTTCCATCCCTTCAAGCTCGGCCATAACTTGCGTTATGTAAAACACTTCGCCTTGTGTAACAGTTACATATCTGTCCAAATACCTAAGAGGGCGTGCCGCGTTTTTAGGTACATCGGTTCTGTCGGGCCAAGTTGCAAAAGGCACCCCAAAACCCGTGTGGCCTGTAGTAAAGGATTTCTTGTTAAAGTCAGTGTCAGACGCCATGTGTAACCCCGACAGGTCGACGCTTGCACCGATAACTTTTGTCCCGCGGGCTCCCATTTTGCGTATTCCCCTAGCGGTTCCTGTGACATTTCCCCCGCCTGCGTGGGTAG
>CAYPVF010000050.1:7647-13588 GCA_964414105.1 uncultured Eubacteriales bacterium | reverse complement strand
AAATATCAGCGTTGCAGCCTTCCCGCGCGGGTTTTTCCCTCGTATGGTTGTCTCACAGCGAGCGAAACATCTCGAGTTCAAATACTGGTATTTCTTGTCATAATGTATTACTATTATCCAGACATCTGCTAAATTTGGGGGATGATGAGTGCATCTAGATTTGTCTTGCACACTTCAGGAATTGATGGCTGTTGCAGGGCTTAGCCCCGTTGCTAAAACCTTGTACACGACAACCCTGCTTGAGGAACCGCGATCTCTGCTTTCCCTTACCGCAAAAGTTGGGCTGTACCGCGGCACCGTGTCAAAATATTGCCGACAGTTGGCGAATTTGGGCTGGTTCAAGATGGTCGGAGAGGGGCGCTCGGCTAGACCGGTAGCCATCGTACCGAAAGATGTCGAAGCCAAGATAGCAAAAAGTATCCATGACCATATTGAATTAAAACCTTTTCGAGGCGAAGAAACGGCCAAGGCTTTCGCGGCATGGATCGTTTCACCCACTGTCAGGCTGTTTTTCAACGTTCGACCACCCTTTTTGAACAACAAAGGGACGGGTTACAATCTCGAATGCGATATACTAGCCCCAGACTACGCTTGGGCGGGAGAGTACCAGGGGGCCCAACATTTTGGACCCACCGAGTTGTATAAGGGCGAAAGGGAATTCATAGAGAGATTCAAGAGGGACCGCCTGAAGGCCGAGCTTTGCAGAGAACACGGCGTCCGGCTTTCCTACATAACCAAGGACGACCTAACTTTGGAACGATTGCTTCAGGTTATCCCACAAGATATCCCAAGGAGAACGCTGGATCCGAACGGGCCGTGCGTGGAAATGCTCGGACAAATGGGCCGGCTTGTTTCTAAGGGTCGCGATTGGGACAGAGATTGAAGGCGAACAAGGTGGTGGAAGCACCATGGAGGTTCAAGAGACGAAACAAGGTATTCTAGCTTCTGTAGCGCACCTTTTTCGTTCGAAAGACAATGTTAACCTTGGAAACGTGCGCATGGAGCGCCTGAAATATATGCTTATTTTCCCTCTTGCGCCCGTTTTCGCCAATATGCAAGGGGCCTGGTTCAGCGATTCGGCAACACTATTCGGGCTTAGCGCCATGACTGTCCTGGGAAGCGCCTATTGTGTCGGCGCCGGGGCCTTATTCGCCCTGACAAATGTCGACAACATGGCGAAGGTGTCACGCATACTGGCAATCGCTACTGCTCTCACCTATATCCCTTGGATTTTCATGCCTGAAAGCGGGTTCAGCCTGATTGTGGCTGTGTGTTTTATGTTGGGCTTGGGAGGCTCCGCCGCGTGCGCGGCTTTCGCATACACATTTTCTCTAAACAACACCGAACGTCTACTGGGCGCAGCGGGCATTTCGTTATTCTTTTCCCTTTGCCAATTGGATTTCGGTCTGTCATTTTTGGCGGGGTTTTTCGGAAGAACTTATCTCACACTACTTGTGGCCGGAACTTGCGCGTGCCTCATTTTCTATAAAGATAGTGACTTTGAGCGAGTTGCCGACAAACCGCAGGCCGTCTGGAACTCAGCCATAAAACTTACTCTTTACTTTTTTGTCGCGCACTACTTTGTGGAAATCTTCTACACCTACTTACCCGGTGCCTCAACCCGTAGCGCGATAATTGCCAACGGCATTGTCGGCGTGTTAGTGGTTTGCCTTTCAGTAGCACTGCAGCTCATGACGAAGAGCAGCATTTGGCATATGTGCAATTTGTTCTTCATTGGCATAATCAGCACTTACCTATTGCATTTCGCGGCCGAAGGCTCCGTTTTGAGGAATCTTGCCCGTTTCACCCACGGTTTCGAACAGATGGGATACATCGCCGCCTACTACCTTCTAGGCTGTGTTTTCAAGAAACACGGAGATTTCCGCATATTCAAACTCAGCCTCGTCACCATCCTCCCCATCAGCATGATCTCATACGTTATACCCGGCGTCTTCTCGGCGCATGCCCCCAACTTGTTGCCGCTGGCAGCCACCCTTGTATCTGGCTTAGTATTCGTCGCTTTCATCCTGATGTCGCCCTTGTATTCCAAACACCTGTTTTCGGCAGATTGGTCGGGGGACTTTCATTCTGTCGACATGACCCATGTAGCGCGAACAGGGGAACAAGCTGACACTATTTTAGAACTAAACCTTTCGGCGCGGGAAAGAGAAACGTTGAGCCTTCTTTTGGATGGCCAAACCGCGAAACAAATTTCCGGGGAACTCAGTATCTCGGTCCACACTGCGAATTTCCACATCAAAAACATATACAAGAAGCTGAACGTGAGCAAACGTTCGGAGCTTTTCGCCCTATTTTCAGGCACGGCTTCCTCCAAATCCCGCACAATTACACCACTGTAACCGTACCTTTACACCAGCAAATACGCTTGTAATTCACCAAACCTACCACATTTAGTAGCTACCAGGTGGCTCCGCTTCCCCATAAAATGAACGCGAACCCCAGAAAACGCATTGGAGTGTTGAACTGTGAAAAAAATCATCAACACGATGACGCGACTTCTTTCGTACATTCGTTCCCACGCGCTGGTATCTTTTCTGGTCGCTATCCCCGTACTTGGGCTTGCGGTGTGGGGCATATATGTGGCCGGAGGCGCCCTGCAGACATTTTCATACCTGCCGGATCGTACGTACATCTTGGCCGGCACAGAAGCTCCAGGACCGGAAACGCTCCAGGAACTTCTCCATAGCAGCCAACCAAGCGTCGATGTACTGCTTCGGAATCCATCCATAGCGGAAGAACTCCTCTCCGCCGAATCCTTAGTCGAAATAGTTGACTCTCGCCTATCCTTAAACGGCCTTCGCGATCTCGATGAACAACTGGATCGGTGGTTGAACGAGTCGCCCCAAGAGGTGCCCGCGGCTAACTTGCCCAAAGAAGTGAAAGCGATTGTCCAAACGGGCACCTCCGAAAATGCGCAGGGCCGCAACTTTCCCATTATGCCCCTAGAGAAACTTGCCAATCTGCCCGCGGAACGAGTTAGCGCATCCCCCCAGGTCATGGAACAATTCCAAAAGATATCCGACCTTAGACGGGCCACGGCAAATCTACTGGCCCCCCCTGCTCGCCAAGAATCCGTGGTGCTACCACCGGCGGTTAACGCGAAAGCTATATGGCAATCCCCGGATGAAACCCTCATCCACATGACCCCGTCAGGCGATTGGTTACCGGATGACGGCTATAACGTGTACAGAATCATAGACGGCAAAGAAGAGCTAATAAAGAATAACACTGCTTCACCCCTGAACGCTTTAGCGGGGACCCTAGCGATCTCCGATACCAGGGGTTTTTTCGCCTCACCTGAAGACATAAAGGAAGGCGACGCCACCGATGCCGGTATGATACAGGAGCTTTACCAACAAGCACAATTGACCCAGGGAAAGCTGTCCCAGCTTAATATGACAGCCGAGGCCTTTCGAAATATTGCGTATTTGGCCGATACCGTAGAAACCAGGCCCAGAATAAGCGGCGAAACAGACTTCCTAACCACGCGTGACATCCTACTGACCGTCCCAGACGGCTTGAAGGAGAAGATCCCAGCCTCCGACCTTTTGCGAAGCCAACCCATCCGCGTTTTAGGCGTACCGGATAACAGCTCGAGCATAATCACCGGGGAAAAGGCTTCCCTGTTAAAGCGTTTGTCGGTATCCCAAACGATTCAAGTAACAAAAACAGAATCACAGAACCGTGCTAAGCTAACAACAGCCTCTTACGATATCGTGCAAGAAGTATTCGACGCCAGACAAAGATTGATAACTCTCAGCTTTGTGGATGAAGAGTTCGCCGAGGCGGCGGGTTTCTTAATCCGCGACGATCTGTCTGGGTTAGGTCTCCCCCAAGGCACAAAAGTGAAATACCGCATTGAAACGTTGGAAGGGGTCTCCACCAACATTGATCTAACCAAAGGCGTCACGGTCTCCCTGTCTGGACCCCAGAATCTAATGGGCTACGGTACGGACGGCACTGTTGCGCTCAGGTGGAACGAGCCTTCAGGCGCGGAGGAAAAAAGCATACTAAGCGGTTATTTTGTTGAGCGAAAACTCGACGGTGAGAGCGAATTCACACGCCTAAACAAGGAGCCTGTTGTAGCTTCATACATGCTGGATGACACAGACATCTTTTTTGAATCTCCGATACTTTATGAAGATGATGTAGATGACGGGCGCACGGCCGAGTATCGAATAGTTTCAATTGACATCTTCGGACGCGAAAGTGAGTATTCCGAAATTCTGTCAGTGTATGTGGAAAAGGTGACTCCGCCCAACGCGCCCACGGTGGCTCCGCCGGCATTGTCCGTTCCCCGCTCCAAAGACAGAAAAGATGAAAGCGCGGAGAACCCGCAAAAGCTCCCGGAACACTCGGCAGCTACCGAATTGTCTTTAGAGCAAAACAAAAACAAGCGGGGAATCGCGCTGCCGATATTCACCGACTCTAAGGACACAGTCCGTTTCACAAT
Source organism: uncultured Eubacteriales bacterium (assembly GCA_964414105.1). Taxonomy (GTDB): domain Bacteria; phylum Bacillota; class Sulfobacillia; order Fermentithermobacillales; family Fermentithermobacillaceae; genus JAXGZG01. Next base: position 9,114 of record CAYPVF010000050.1, on the reverse strand, counting down.
TTATCGCGCTGCCGCTGAAGGAGCGAAAGGTTTTGGCGCTCCGCAAATCATAACTGACCTCGTATACGATAATCCAAGGGCAAAAACCTTCCCCGAGTCGCAGACGACGGGCGATCCCGTCATGAAAGTGGAGAAGAATAAAGGCGCAAAACAGGTGTTTTTGGAAAGCCTTCACCCCGGGGTTCCCAACCTAGTCTATTTCGACTCAGACGTTCAAGAAGGATACACATACAAGTATTGGGTCTCCGCATGGGACACATGGAACAACGAAAGCGCCTGGTCTTCATCGGTCTCGATAGAAGTCCCCACCAAAACGGCGCCCAAAAAACCGAATGCTCTGAAAATCGGCATGCTTTCCCGCGAACTACCCGATCTGTCTGGACTTCCCCCGGGGATAGTTCAAGACGGCTTAATCTCCCTTGATGTCTTGAATGCCATGGCAGGCGAACCTTCCCGGGAATACGAGACGGACACTTCCACCATAAAGGCGGCAGACGCCCAAGGCTTGGCAATCGGGAACTTCATTCGGGATGTGGCTGCCAATTCTATTCCCCAGATAATATCTACGGCTTTCGACAATTTGCCGTCAGAAAAGTACTTCCACATGTTTATCGCTGTGCGTGGCGAAGACGTTTTCCCTGACAACACTGCCCGACTTAGGTGGGCCGCCTACAGCGGAGACGGCTTGGGCGGCTATGAGGTTTACACGCCTTTGTTCCCGCTGCTGCCTTTGGAGCAAATGCAAGCCATGTCCAGATCGGAGCTTTTGGGGATGGGACACTGGGTGCGCGTAAACGAAACCACGGTGATACAGAACCAGTTTACCGTAGGCGGACTCTCCCGGAACCCGGAAGACCTGTGGTTGTTCTTGATCTGCCTCAAGCCGGAAGCCCCGGACGAGGCGGGCACCCTGGCGCAGATGATCCAATCGGGATTCGACATTTCAACCATCACCTCCAAATCCAGTTACAGGGATATGGTCAGTTACTTTGCGGACACCCCTGAAGGCGGCTACGTGAGGCTTGACTGGGAAGCGCCTGACGACCCCCAGGTCAAGTATTACCGCGTGTATCGTAGCGAAGTGCCATCCTTCAAAAAACCAGTAGATGAATCAAAACTTGAGTGGATAATGGTTGGAGACAACATCAAAACGCCCAGCTACACAGAACGTGTGGAACAATCTTTCGCCCATTACTACTATTACAAGGTGGTTTCGGTAAGCCCTTGGTCTGTAGAATCGCAGGGGGGTATAGCAGAAAAATTTCGGGTACCATCAACTAAACCACCGCAGACACCAAACCTACTACTGCCACTCTCCCGTAAAGACGGCGTAGAAGTGAACTTCTCTGCGGTTTCACATTGCGACAGATACGAAATCTACCGGGCCGAAATTCCCAGAATTGATGAGGCAGTTCTGAGCGAATTGACCCTGGCGCATCCGCAATTGTTCGGTGTTCTTTTTAACAC
>CAYPVF010000050.1:0-7637 GCA_964414105.1 uncultured Eubacteriales bacterium | reverse complement strand
ACCGAGAAAGACACATTCCTTACAGGATTACTGCAATCGGGGCTTAACACCGCTCGATTGCCGCTTGCAGAAAGCAAACCCATCACGTCACTGGACAAATTCAAAACCGTCACGCAGCTGCGAAGCTCCGAGCTCATAAAGAATCTGTCCTTAGTCGGCGACTCGAAAGGCATGAGCGCGTACCAAGACATAATGAACAAGTTAGGCCCGCTGGCTCTGATGGATTACGGGGATCTTAGCTTTGAGATGCTGAAACGTGTGACGTGGACAAAGGTCGCGGAATTGCCTGCGGATTACGACACAATAGAAGCTGCAGACCCAAATACCGGGCTACTGAAACCGCTCTCTGCCATAGATGAAACGGCAGAATACGGAATTACCTATCTTTACACGGTGCAGGCCTGGAACGACGATAATTTGGGTTCCTCGAGGCCCGAACCTGTTGAAGCCACTACGCGAAGGAATCGACCTTTTGACCCCATCAGCGGGCTCTCGGGCGAAATCAAGGGCGGCAAACCGTACCTCGCCTGGGACTCTCCCACCATGCCTAACCTCACGTGGGAACAATGCCGAAAAGACACGGTTGGCTATATTGTATACCGTTCAGACACTGAAAATGGGACCTACTACCAGGCGAGCCCGTTACTATTTGAACAGACCTGGGTCGACGGTGACGCCGACATGTTCGCTTTTAACTGGTATCGGGTCAAGGTTCTGGATACAGGCGGATATCTGTCTGATTTTTCGGAGCCGATCCTAGTTCGCACAGACTTTGTCTCCAACTTGAAAACTGTCGTTCCAGGCACTGTAGAGCCTGTGGTTACGAAACCCAAAATTGAGATGGAGGCCAGCGCTTTTCAGGTCAAAGTGGGAAAAGCGTTTGAGGCTTCATATAGTTTGACCGGACAGGAGCCCATTACTGTAACGATCAAAACTACAGTTACGAGCGGAGGAGCCGCGCCTGTTTTGTTCTTGGATACGGGGGCACAGAAAATTACCGGCCCCGACAACCTGAAGGCGGGTGTCTACAACGTCACTCTCACCGCCAAGAACAGCGCCGGCGAGGATTCGACGACTTTCACCCTGACGGTGCAGACTACGGAAGCGCCTGCCCTAAGTCCAAAAATAAGCATTCAGGGCGCAAGCTTTAGTGTGGCACAGGGTACTCCGTTTCAGACGGGTTACAGTTTGACGGGCACGGATCCCGTCACCGTAACGGTTAAAACCATTGGCCCGGGTGGTGAAGCGATCAGCAGTTTTTCAGTCGACACCACGGCCCGCAAGATAGACGCGCCAGGCAATCTGGCTGCAGGTACTTACAGGGTTACGGTCACAGCCAAAAACAAGGCTGGGGAGGATTCTGTTGCGTTTGCGCTTACGGTGGAGCCTCAAAAGCCCACTTTAGTCGCCCCCCGGATTACCCTGCGCGGCAGCGAGTTCACTATAACCGAGGGCACACCGTTTCAAACCGGTTACAGCTTAACCGGGACCGAACCCATAGGAGTCATGGCTGTGGCCATGGGACCGGACGGCGGAATTATCCCCGGATTCTCGGTCGATGAAACGAATCGCACGGTACACGCTTCCGGCGACCTAGGCCCGGGGCAGTTTGTAGTAGTTGTTACTGCCAGAAACGATGCCGGAGAGGATTCTGCGTCGTTATATTTGAACGTGGAACCCAAAGCAGTCCTTACCCCTCCAAAGCTTGCCAGACGCGGCGACGGGTACAGTTTCAGTATGCGGCGTTTGACCCCTTTCTCCGTGCAGCTTTCGGCATCAGGAAGCGAACCCATGACTTGGACCCTTGAACCTGTATCTCGCCGCATGACAGTGCCAAGTCAGGCCAGTATCGATAATACGGGCCTTCTTACCATCGAGCGGGCAATCCCCGCGGGTAACTACAGTTTTGTCGTAAGGGTCTCAAACGCGGCCGGTTTCGACACACAAGAGATTTTCTTGGAGGTAAAGGAAATTACAATCCGTCCGACCTCCGCTGCTTCTTATGATGTGAAATTTGTCTCAAGCGGCGGTTCCAACGGCACGCCCGAGATGATGGCACAAATTCAAGCTCAAGGCGAAATTGAACATTTTAACACCGACCAAATGAAGTGTGGCAGTTTCCGGTTGACTGACGTGCGGCTTTCCCGCCCAAAATCAGGAGGCCTGTTCATAGGATATTCCGGAACGGCAATGCTGCGCCTGGGTTCAGATAATGTACCGGTGCGTGTACAGGGAGCCTCTGTCGCCAAAGAAGGCGGCGCAGACGTGATGCAAGCGGGAACTGTGTATATCCAAGAATCTTTCGCGCTTTCCGATATTGGGGTAACGCTGGTTAGCATGGACCTGACTCCGCAAGTAGGCAGAACCCCCACAGTCAGCGGCTACGTTAGGAGCATATCCCCAGACCAAAATCTTGCGGGCGACCTGTACGCCTTGGAATTCGTTGACGCCGAACTTAGGCCCGGAAACATTATCGTTTCAAAGAGTTTGCCCGATATCAGGTACCAACAGTTCACCATCTCCCGCATAAACAGCGTGTGGATCGACCTCACAGGGCTGAACGATTTACTCACATTGGGTAGCGGATGCGCCGTCAACATGAAATTCCATCTGGAAACCCTGAACAACGAAGGCATTGAATTCGGGAACGTCCATCAGCTGTCTTTCGACAGTGAAGGTAATCTAAACGGGGTAATCTCCACATCCGGTGAGCAAAGCCTCCAGATGCTGGTGCCCGGTGGAGCGGCCCTGCGCGTGGAAGACACTTCCCTTTTCTTGGTCAAAGGCGCTGTCCAGTCCAACTCGTACCTTTTGGGCAAAATCATCCTGCCCTTCGAGCAGAAAGGCGTAACCGGGGCAGGAGCGCCTGGGGTGTACGTCGGGGGACACATGGATACCAACCTGATGGATGAACTACTACGGCGAGTCGCGTCGGGAGAATCACTGGATAAGACTCTTCAGGCTGCGCTGCAGGAAGCCTTGGTAAAATTCGCCGAAACCGTACAGCAAAGCGGCCTGCTAATTGTGCCCGATGACTTGGCCCTACAGGACCTATGCTCTTACATTCCCATAGAAATTCACGGTTGGGATGGCAAAGGCTTCTTAGTGGAATCGGCTTACATGACCCCCACCAGGGTGACTGAGCGTTCATTGGATACGGATAAACAACGATCCCAAGCCATCGTAGTGTCACCTTCTGAGGTTTCGGTAGACCTGGATCGCGAAGACTTCATCCCAACTCAAAACACCCATCAGGAGTCCGGAGAAACAGCCAAGCCCCAAACCCCAAAAGAGACCCAGGAACCGTTCTGGGTAGGATTAGTCGTCAAAGGGGGCACTCTAACGCTGCCTCCCGATTTCATCACTGCACAGGACAAGAGCAAACCAATAACTTTCGACCTGGCAGAAGGCGAGATGATCTACGATCTTAATGGGTTTAATTATCAAACTTACCTTTACAACGACAAAGGCGTGCCCGCCTCCTTCGGGAGTGCACTGGGCGGATTCAGCGATGTGCTGGTCTACGACTGTCTTCTCGACCTCTACCGGAACAAAGTAAACCTTGAGATAAACGCTGAGGTCGCCGTAGAACTATTCTTGAATCAGCGCGTAAAAGTCAAACTGTATACCAACAAAGAAGACAACGAGGATGGCAAAGCAGGTGAGTTTCTTTGCTCGGTCGCCCCTACTAAAGTGAAGTCTGCCACAGCCACTGGAATCGACATTACTATCGATGTTGGCTGGCTGAAACCTGACGGCATGCATATTAGCGGTTCTTTGGAGATGAATAGCGCCGAGGTCGTCACGGCTGAGCCTATGCCCTTCACAGAGATGCTCATACCGCCGCACAAAGAAAACACCAATATAGACGCAGATCCCACGCGCAAGTATGCAAACGTACCTTTGGATCGACCTATAAACGTCGATTTCAAGGGCTTCACTATGGAGATCCGTGCCTTCGATTTGGAGCATATAGGCTCTGAAGCCGCCATCAAGCTGTCAGACCCCGTCAACCTTACCTTGCGCGGCGCCACCTTGATATCAGATAATATACCCTTATCGGCAGACACCACTGACGACTTGTTGGTGGTGTGCGATTACTTGGGATACAAACAGCGCGCACCGTTTGTATCCTACGAGGAATCCCATTCGAAGCTTGACGCGAACTTCGACGATTGCATAGAAGTGACCGGGGTGTTAATTCCCAAGGCGCTGGGGAGCGCAAACGACGGATTGGTGGAGTTCGACACAGACCAACTGGGTTTATCGTTCTTGAACCAACTGAGCTCCTCACCTGTCAAAACGCATGCTCGATTTGGTTACGACACCCAGAAAGATAGATGCTACTTTGCCGTGGGCCTCGGCTTCTACGGAGTTCCCATCCATTTCGGCTTCGGTTCCGTAAAAGATTTCGCGGGTATCGTCTCATACAACATGGAAGTCAAAAGGGACGAACACCGCAGGTTCGAATTTCCCGATTACGGCGGTCAAATGATGGCGTTCATAGAAGCTCTTGAAGTATACAGAGGGGACGGTACCAAGTTCGTCGGTGGGATTTCGGGCACGCTTACTATCGCCGAACTGTGCCAAGTGCGCAAACTGTACTTTGGCTTCGAGAGCGGCCCTGTGGTAAATGCAGGCGGCGATTTGTGTATTCCCTTGAATGTTGGCGCGTTAGTGGGCAGCGGTGAAAGCGCATACACAAACATCGGCTCCGCGGTCATCTTGTACAGCCACCCGGAGCGCTATTTTTCTTTGAATATGTTCGTTGACATGAACCTTATCCTGGTAAAAACCCAAGGTGACATAAGCCTAGAATACAGCCCGCACTTGTTCGGCGTGTATGTGGGATATCCCGAATTTCTTAAAGGCAGACTCGGTATTTTGGGGGCCGGCGTTGGCATGGGCCTGATAAAAGATGATGACGGAGAATCTCTAGCGGCAATAAAACTGGAAATAGGCTACGACGCGGAAGTCAACGTGTCCATCGTATATATCCGCGGTTACTTGTACGCCGGGGCGGGTGTCACCTACCGCTTCGATGAAGCCGAGCTCGAGCTTGAACTCTACCTAAGGGGCGGCATCGAAGGGGGAATCAAGGTCAAAGGAAAAAGATTCAACATCATAAGTTTCCATCTGGACGCAAAAGGCAATCTCGTGTCACCGGCTCCTTTCACCTCTTGGTTACTGAAAGCATCGTGCAAAGTATCATACAGTCTTGATCTGTGGCTAACGTCTTACGAAGGCACAGTCACAGCCAAGTTCGACAAAAAGTTCTAAAACGCCAATGTGAGGGGAAGAATTCTTCCCCTCACATCGCAATTGGAACTAGCGCGGCTTTCGCGCCCTTACGCCTCGATAATCTCCACGTTTGCCCTTGGAACAACCACGATTGTCCCGTCTTCCAATTTGGCCCGCAAAATACGAACCTTGGCTTCGCTTTCGATAACCTGCAGTTCAGGCGGTAAATCCACTACTTCAGCCAAGCGGCCGAAATACGGCTCGCGGATTATGCGCAAAGGCGTGCCCGGAACGAGCCCTTCCGAAAGATCATGCTCATCCAGTTTTCCTTTTGCCTGGTATCCGGGAACGATGATTTCCGGTCTCATAACACCGGCCCTAATCTGAGTGGCGCCGTTGATGGAAGCTTTAAAACCGGCGATATCCTTGAACAGGTTGAATGTCTTGTCTGCCATTCTCATACGGCCGAAACCTTCAGTGATGATGACGGTAACGGGAACATCCTCGTGCCCTGTAATGGCGACGCCGATATCGTGGCACAGATATGCAATTAGATCTGTGTCAATAACGCCGCCAACAACGATACCCTTGGCCCCGACCCGGCCAGCCTTCTGGATGGCTGCCGCGGTTACAAGAGAACCGCCGATGAGAACTTTTCCGTCGTCGTCATCCCTTATGCAGTTTTCCTCCAGAATATCGTTGGGATCATCCACAGCTACCCTCACAATCCCCTGGGTTTCCCCTCCGACGCCGAAAATTCCTTGAACGAAAGCGCCCTCAGTTTTTATGACAACGCCTTCGTTTGGAATGATTTCCTCGACCATTCCGTCAACATAAGCGTCAACTTGTACAGGAATCGGAGGCTCTCTTAAGGTTACCTGCCCGGTAACAGTCGAGATCATCTCAACAGTCCCGTCTACCGGCGAGGGAGCGTCATGCTTAAAAAGGCCAAAGAAGGAACTGTAAAAAGCGAGGGTCTCGCCTTTTTTGATGCTGTCTCCTTCTTTCTTTTTCATGAAATCGAGGATGTCTTCAGGCTCAACACCCAAAATGTTTGCCACGTTTACCGTCTGCGGGTTACCAGGAATGCTGGTAGTGGCGACTATTGTATCAGGCGACACTGCCTTCCCTTGCTCTACAAGAACTTTGCCAAGGAGAGGAAGGCGGCGAGTCTTTCGGATGATCGCCCTCTCGGTAACTTTTAATCCAGGCGTATATGCGTGTGCCATTTCTTCCTTCCCTCCTACTTCGCGTACTTCGCAAGAGATTCTTGCGGATACGCATTTAGTTCGTTAAACCATTCCAAGAGTGCTTTGCTTTTGGCGGTGGGATCTTCGGGTGTCGTAAACGGTCTGCCGCGGCAGTCGATTATAACCCCCACGACCCCGCCCCTGACAGTTGCTTCTACAGCATGGCCGGCGCCTTTACCCATATCAAACTGCCTGGCCGGGTGGAAAGTAGCTTGGGCGGTCTTCCCGTCGGCAATGGGTAATAGGTCCATGGAACCAAACGGGATTTCTTTTACGATAGTCTCGTCCCCGGTCTCCAAGGTGACCTTCAAACAAGGATCGCCGTATTTGGCGTTACCGCTGGGGCCTATGGGAGCGACAGCGTGACCCAATCTTATGAGACAGTCTCTGTCGAACACTTGCATAGAAGCTTTGGGATGAATAGAAGCTAAAATGCCCAGCTGAGGCATCATAAAAATCGAGTCCACAGCCAGCATGGTTATGCCTTCGGGTTGGAAAGCATCCAGCATCATGAGAGCGCTTTGGACCCTTCTGGGGGCGTGTGAAAGAACGCCGCCGGAACCGATTAGCATTCCAAGATCGAGCATATCGATATAAGATTCGTCACTGCCGGTTTGCTCAAAGGTGTCCCCAATAGTTCTTTGTTTGTGAACGCCGCGAAGCCCCACAGCCAAACTCTTGTGGTGAATGAAAGCAAGCCTTAAAGCTTCTCTGGAAATAGCTTGCTCGATTACCAACTCGTCAAGGGACTGCGGAATGGTGGTGGGACGAATCATCTTGTTCCTAATTCTATTTCTCAGGTCGCCCTCGTCTATATTGAAAGGAATCCAACGAGCGATGTTGGCGACTCCGGTTTCCAAAAGCACGTTACAGATAGAGTAACTCATGCCCAAGTTAGCCGAAACAGTCCTGTTAAAGAACTCTCCGAAAACCGAGAATACGTCTGTTGTAGCGCCGCCGATATCCACACCGATAACGCTCATATCGTATTCTTTGGAAGCTGTCTGCATGCAAGCCCCCACAGCACCCGGAGTAGGCATGATGGGTATGGGAGTCCACGACATAAGTTTGTTGTAGCCTGGAGCCTGGGCCATAACGTGTTCCATGAACAAGTTATGAATCTCCTCACGGGCAGGCCCCAAAACT
>CAYPVF010000049.1:0-13609 GCA_964414105.1 uncultured Eubacteriales bacterium | reverse complement strand
AATTGGCGCAATTATTCCGGAAGCGGGTAACTCCAAGCTGTACAAGACCGGTGAATGGCGCAGCTTTAAGCCTGTATGGCACGAAGACGGTTGCGTTCATTGTCTTATATGCTGGTTATTCTGTCCGGATAGTTCAATAAAGGTTGACAACGGAAAAATGATTGGAATCGATTACGATCACTGCAAAGGGTGCGGCATCTGCGCAAGAGAGTGCCCCAGAAAAGAGAAGGCCCTAGAAATGGTGAGAGAGTAATTGGAAAGACTTCTTCCCAAGAGAGGGGCATGAAAGTGGCTGTTGAAATGAACAGGGTGGCCATGACCGGTAACGAAGCCATCGCAAACGCTTTAAGACAAATAGATCCTGATGTAATTGCTGCTTATCCCATTACACCGCAAACTGATATTGTGCAGCATTTTTCCGCTTTTGAAGCCGACGGACTAGTGAAAACTGAGCTTGTAACCGTTGAAAGTGAGCATTCCGCCATGTCCGCCACGATCGGCGCCTCCGCGGCCGGCGCCAGGGCTATGACGGCCACCTCGTCCCAAGGGCTTGCACTTATGTGGGAAATGCTCCATATAGCTTCGAGTTATCGGCTCCCAATAGTGATGCCTGTAGTCAACAGAGCATTGTCTGGTCCGATAAATATCCATTGCGACCATTCCGATACCATGGGTTCTTTGTCCACAGGTTGGCTTCAGATATATTCGGAAAGTGCCCAAGAAGCTTATGACAACATGATACAGGCTGTCAGGATTTCAGAAAATCCCAAGGTTCTGTTGCCCATTATGGTTTGTTCTGATGGGTTTATCACCAGTCATGGCATTGAAAACTTGACGTTACTGGAAGACCGCGGAGTTCGGGAATTCGTTGGGGAGTACAAACCTTCCCAGTACCTTTTGAACATGAAAAGCCCGCTTACGGTGGGTCCTTTGATGTTGCCCGACTTTTTCACAGAGGCAAAGTTTCAGCAAGCCGAGGCCATAAGAGACGCCCAACAGGTTATTTTAGAGGTAGCGAAAGATTTTGAGAAGCTATCGGGCCGTAGGTACGGGCTTTTTGAGGAGTACCGTTTGGAGGACGCAGAGCGCGTCATAGTGGTGCTTTCGTCGGCAGCGGGCACTACTAAAGCTATGGTTGACGAGTTGAGGAACCGGGGACAAAAAGTCGGATTGCTCAAACCTAGGGTCATAAGGCCTTTTCCCGCAAAAGAGTTGGTAGAAGCGCTTTCTGGCGCCACCGCTGTGGCAGTCATGGATAGGGCAGAGGCTTTTTCTAACCAAGGCGGTCAAATATTCGCCGAGCTTCGCGCCGCTTTTTATGATTCCCCCAAAAGACCATTGATGCGGGGGTATATTTTCGGATTGGGTGGCCGTGACACCACGGTTGATGAGATTGGCAAAGTGTTTTCAGATTTGGAGAAGGATATCGAAAGGGGCCATGTGGCCCAGCCTTATACGTATTTGGATGTTAGGGTATAGGAGGGGAATCGATTGCCCAGTCTTAAAGAACTCTCTACCATCCCCGAGATTTTTATGCCAGGGCACAGGATGTGCGCCGGATGTGGGGCGCCGATAATTGTGAGGCAGATTTTGCGCGCCGCCAAAGGCCATGTGGTGGTAGCAAATGCCACCGGATGTCTCGAGGTATCCACCAGCATTTATCCTTATACCACTTGGGAGTGCTCATGGATTCACTCGGCTTTTGAGAACGCCGCAGCTACTTTGTCAGGCGTGGAGGCGGCTTACAGGTCGCTGAAAAACCAAGGCAAGCTGGATGATGATATCAAGTTTATCGCTTTCGGCGGCGACGGCGGGACGTATGATATCGGGCTGCAAAGCCTTTCCGGGGCTATGGAGAGAAACCACAAGATGGTATACGTTTGCTACGATAACGGGGCTTACATGAACACGGGGATACAAAGGTCTTCGGCTACCCCCAAAGGCGCCGACACCACTACAACTCCTGTTGGTAAGCAAAGCCCGGGAAAACGGGAAAACGCAAAAGACCTGACGAAAATCATGGCGGCCCACGGTATTCCTTATGTGGCCCAAAGCACCCCGGCACATTGGAATGACCTGTATCAAAAATCCGAAAAAGCGTTTAATGCGGATGGCGGGGCCTTCATCAACACATTGTCTCCGTGCCCCAGAGGGTGGAGATATGATAGCAAGGATACTGTGGAACTTTGTAGAATGGCTGTGGATTGCTGTTTCTGGCCTTTGTACGAAGTTGTAGAAGGCAAGCTTCGCATTACCCACAAGCCCAGAAAGAAGAAGCCCGTCACGGAGTTCTTGAAGGCTCAAGGCAGGTTTAAGCATTTGTTTGAGCCTGGTAATGAGGGTCTGATTAAGCAGATTCAAGACGAAGTGGATCGCAAATGGGAAGCGCTTTTGGCGGAGGAAGCCATGGCGAAAACTATGGAATTAAGGGAAGAAACTGCAGACTCTTAGGGCTTTATAGGATGTAGCAGTTGGCCGTGTTATAATTTGGGCGTAATGCGCGCTCCACAAGACGAATAAGGGCGGGTTATCCTGCCCTTTTTTCTAAGGAAAACGAGGTGAGTGGATGTTGGGTGATGTTAGAGTGAGATTTGCTCCTTCCCCCACTGGCTATCTCCATATAGGCGGCGCTAGAACCGCGCTTTTCAATTATCTTTTTGCCAGAAAATACGGGGGTACTTTTATCCTCCGCATAGAAGACACCGATACTGAACGCACTATTAGCGATTCTGCCGAAAAGCTCATGGAAGCCTTTAAATGGCTTGGGCTTCACTGGGATGAAGGCCCAATCGTGGGGGGTTCCACGGGGCCCTATTTTCAATCCCAACGGCAAGATTTGTACAAGAAATACGCGAAAGTTTTGCTGGATGAGGGGTTCGCGTATAAGTGTTTCTGCACTAGGGAAGAGCTGGAGGCCGACAGAGAGCGCGCGCGGGCCGAAAAACGCGCCCCCAGGTACAGTGGCTGTTGCCGCAGGCTGACCAAAGCGCAAATGGCGGAGTTTGAATCGCAAGGGCGGAAGCCTGCTATCAGGTTTCGGGTTTCTGACACACCCACAACTGTCGTGCAGGATCTGATCCACGGCGAGGTGGTTTTTAGGAATCAAGAGTTTTCTGACTTTATAATAATGAAGTCCGATGGGTTTCCCACTTATAATTTTGCGTGCGTAGTGGATGACTGGCTCATGGGGCTTACTCACATTATCCGGGCAGATGAGCATTTATCCAATACACCTAAACAAGTGATGCTATATTCGGCGTTGTCGGCTCCCATGCCGCAGTTTGCGCATGTCCCAATGATTTTGGCCCCCGATCGCTCTAAGTTGTCAAAACGTCATGGGGCACAGACTGTCGAGGAGTTCAAAGATAAAGGATATTTTCCTCAAGCTCTGGTTAACTACATAGCGCTTCTGGGTTGGACTCCCGCGGACGCCACCAAGGAAATAATGACCCTCCAAGAGATGGTGGACGAATTTGACTTGGGTAGGGTATCGTCTACTTCAGCCATTTACGACACTACCAAACTAACTTGGATGAACGGGCAATACATGCGGATGCTGCCAAAAGATGAGCTGGTTCAAAAGTACATAACGGTTGCCTCAGATGCGGGTTTGGCCAGTAGGGAAGAGCTTACGGCCGATATGGGCTGGGTCACCAAAGTTGCTTTGGCCATTCAGGAGAGAGTTAGGACCACCGATGAAATGGTCGATATGTCGCGGTACTTTTACCAAGCCCCTGCGGAATACGAGGAAAAAGGCGCCAGGAAGTATTTCACCAAACCTGAGGTTTCGGGTTTGCTTCGAAAGGGAGCCAAGGCTTTGGCGGCTATTGAAAACTGGAACCAGGAATCCCAAGAAAACGCTTATCGGGCGCTTATTGAAGACGAAGGCATAAAAAGTGGAGCGCTGTTTCATCCTACTCGGTTAGCCCTTACAGGTCGAACTATGGGGCCCGGCCTGTTTGAAGTTGTAGACATCTTGGGGAAAACCCAATCGGTGGCTCGTTTAACCAAAGCGGCGGATTTGATCGATGCCAACGCGTTTCCCGGGCTGAAGGGCCAATAGAAGCACGAACTGAGATCGGTGTTTCACTGGGAAAAAAGTGGGGGAAGTGTTATGGAGGTTATCGAGGCTATTCAAAAAAGGCGAAGTATTAGGAAGTACACTAATGAACAGATTTCTGACGAGACGGTGGATGCCATTATCCAATGTGCCCGTTTGGCACCCAACGCCGGCGGGCGGGAACCTTGGGCTTTTGTGGTCGTTCGTTCGCCCGAAATCAAGAATGCCCTTGCCGAAGCCGCCAAGAAGCAGAGATTTGTGAGCGCAGCGCCCGTTGTGATTGTTGTTTGCGCTGATCCCGATCGCAGCGGCCAAAGGTACGAGGATAGGGGCCGCACCTTGTATGTTTTGCAGGATACTGCCGCTGCCATGACAAGCATGATGCTGGCGGCGACATCTTTGGGGCTGGGATCATGCTGGGTTGGGGCATTCTGGGAAAGCCAGGTGAAACAGGTTTTGGACCTGCCCGCTCACCTTAGACCTGTGGCCATTCTTCCTTTGGGATACCCCGATGAAGAACATCCTGCCAAAGAACTTCGACCCGAGTCGGAGGTTGTGTTTTTTAAATAAGTTCCGTTCTTTGAGCCCCACGTCTTTAAATGAAAGCTTGACAGTTGCTCGAAAAATAGGGCAATGTTATAATCTGAACTGTTCCTTATGTTGTTGGGGGATCGGCTAGTGGTAGGCCAACAGACTCTGGATCTGTCTGCGGAGGTTCGACCCCTCCTCCCCCAGCCAATAGAGGGGCCCTATCGTCTAGAGGCCTAGGACACCGCCCTCTCACGGCGGAGACAGGGGTTCGAATCCCCTTGGGGCTGCCAAATTAATAGAAGTTAGAACAAAACCTGCTGAATGCGGGTTTTATTTTTCGGAGAAATCCCCACCACTGGTTCTGTCTGTAAACCCCCTAATACTGACCGCCTGCAAACCTGTCAGTTTTATGCTCCTGACCTATGTCTGTGGGGCATAGGTTGGGCGTGATCTGTGTCTCTGGGGGATAGGTTGGGCGTGACCTGCTGATATTTGACGCATAGAAAACCGCGCGGCCTTCTTTGTTCTGAGATTTCGGTTATAGTTTTATGTGGTGGATGAAGGGCAAAAAACTATGGGAGGGTCTGCAAGTGCTAAGAACAGATGTATTTACCCCGTCTCGTTTTACCGGCCAAGGGGTTATTACACTGCGCGGCGGCGAAGTGCCGTATCACACAGTCAGCGAAGACAATGTGTTCTATGACGACGAAGGCAAAGCCATAGCCTCGATTTTCTCGTATTCATATTTCCGCTCCGATGTTGAAAATCCCAAATCGCGCCCCGTCCTTTTCGCTTTTAACGGTGGCCCCGGAACTTCGTCAATGATGGTGCATGCGGGTTTCTTAAGCACAAGACGCATTAAATACAATGAAAATATTGATGACGATGGAACACCCCTACCTCCGTACGAATTCTGCGACAACCCGCAATGCCTTCTTGATATTGCCGATCTAGTCATTATCGATCCGGTGGGTACTGGGTTTGGCAGACTACTAGATAACACGAAAAAAGAAATGTTTTATGGGATTGAGGCTGACGCCGAGGCCACCTTGACTTTTATCCAAAGTTGGCTAGCCCGCTACAACCGTTGGCAGAGCCCGAAGTACATGTTGGGCGAGAGTTATGGGTGCACTCGAGTAGCCACAGCCGTGGGCAGGGGTTCTTTGGGCGGCTCTGATCGCGCTTTTAGCGTACCCTTTGATGGGGTAATCATGATCGGTAACACGGTTCGCGCAGGCAACTATTCCTTCAGAAGTAACCCCCCAGTCTACGGTACTGTTCTGGCTATCCCCAGTCTGGCCGCTGTTCACTGGTATCACAACAGGCCTTCAGAACAGACATTGGAAGACTTCATCCTCGAAGCTAAAAAGTTTGCCGATACCGAATACTTATTGGCACTGTATAAAGGTAATTCTCTTTGTGGCGAATCCCGCGAAGAAATAATCGAAAAGCTCATCTATTACACTGGGGTGTCCAGAGAATACCTTGTGCGCAGGGCCCTGAGGATAGATGACGGGGCATTTGGGGATATGGAATCGCGCAATGAGATCATACGACACAAAGGACGCGCTGTTTCAAACCTTGATGGACGCATCACTAGGCCTTTCTACAAACCTTTGTCTGAAGAACCCAAATGGGGATTCAGGGACGACGCGTCGCAAGGCAAATACGATCCTTTCTTTCAGTCGATTCTCTGCGGCGAAGTGTTCCCAATGCTAGGGATTAAATGGGACCGAAATTTCGTGAATTCCGCTTCCGTGCAGCCTTGGGAAAGGGGCTACAAAGGCCAAGATACTCCCGATAGCCTCGCCACTGCCATGCGGCGTGTGCCTGGCATGCGCACTTTCTTCATCAACGGATGGTATGATCTTTGCACCCAGATTGGCGTGGTGTATTACACCTTGGACCATTCGGATATCCCAAGGGAACGCACATTCGTAAAGGGTTATCCCGCAGGCCACATGGCCTATTTGGGTGAAGACAATATTCAGGCTGTAACCGACGATATTCATACTTTCATAACGGGCGGCGACCCCACCAAATAACTTGTTGACAGCCCAGGTCTACTCGGAGTAAACTCAACGTAGGTTTACACCGAGTAGACAAAATGGGGTGCAAAATTTGGCTGATTACAGGCTTGCCGAACAAGAATCCAAATTTGCCGATATAATCTGGGATAACGAACCTATCGCCTCGGGCGAATTAATAACCCTTTCCCGCAACATAATGAACTGGCAAAAATCCACCACCTACACTATCTTGCGAAGATTGTGCCAACGAGGTTTGTTCCAAAACCAGGGCTCCATAATCACCTCCCTTGTAAGCCGGGATGAGTTCTACTCCAGGCAGAGCCATCAATACGTCGAAAGCAATTTCGGCGGTTCGCTTCCTAAATTCGTGGCGGCTTTTGTTGGGGGCAGGAAACTCTCAAAAAAACAGGCGGAAGAGCTGATTCGTTTGATTAACGAAAGTAGGGGTGGTAAATGATGGACGCCGCCTTTTTGGCTGTCCTGAACATGAGCCTAGTGGGGACGTTTGTAATCGCCATGATAATGTTGGTTCGGCCGTTTTTCAAGAAGGTCCCAAAAGCCTTTTCCTACGCGCTGTGGTCTGTCGTGGGGTTCAGACTCGTATCGCCGGTTTCTGTCAGCGGGCTTTTTAGCCTCATTCCCTTCAAATCGTCTCCAATTCCTAAAAACATAGCTATTCAGCCTATTCCCAAGATTGACAGCGGCGTGGAGTTCTTGGACCGCGCCGTATCCGATGTTTTACCGTCTGCCCCAATAGGCGCCAGTGTGAACCCCCTTCAAGTTTGGCTGTCTGCCGTCGCCGTGGTCTGGGTAGTGGGAATGGTTTGTATGATCACCTACGGTTTTGTGTCTATACACCTTCTAAAACGACGGCTTCTTGGGGCTGAGCCCTCTGCCGATGGCGCCTATGAAGTCAGCGGCTTAGAAACACCCTTTGTCATAGGATTATTGCGCCCCAAAATCTACATACCCAAAGGAATTCGTGGCCTGGAACGGCGCTATGTCCTATTGCACGAGGAAACGCATATTAAGCGGCTAGATCATGTTGTAAAAATATTAGCCTACCTTGTTTTGTGTCTTCATTGGTTCAACCCTTTCGCTTGGCTGGCGTTTGCCCTTATGGGCCAGGACATGGAAATGTCCTGCGATGAGCGGGTTTTGGAGGGGCTGGGGCCCGATGTAAAAAGGGAGTATTCCAAATCATTGGTTAAAATGGCTACTTATAAACCCGCTTTCCATGGCAGCCCCTTAGCCTTTGGGGAGGGCGGCGTTAAAGGAAGGGTGAAAAACGTGTTGGATTTCAAAAAGCCTTCCAGAAGGGCAATAGTTGTCTCAATGGTGGTGTTAGCGGTGCTGGTGACAGGTTGTGCCATAAACCAGGTGGGTAAAGCAGCCGATAATATTCCCGCCTTAACTATAACTACGCCAAGAAGATCATTTTCACCCTTAATGAGTAGCATGTTCGGCTTTGAGTTGGTGATCGATTCCCCCGAAACAGCCACTGAATTTTTGTATGTTTGTGATGACGGTTCCTTTTGCGCTTACGGAGACGACAAAATTATACCAATGGGTGACAGCGTAACTACCTCAGAAACACTTTACTGGTGGCCTT
The DNA here is from genome assembly GCA_964414105.1 of uncultured Eubacteriales bacterium. Lineage (GTDB taxonomy): Bacteria > Bacillota > Sulfobacillia > Fermentithermobacillales > Fermentithermobacillaceae > JAXGZG01. The sequence continues at coordinate 5,376 of CAYPVF010000049.1, read as the reverse complement.
TTGGAAGCGAATCAACCGCGGGGAATGGGGCGATTTCGGGCGACGCCCTCATATCCGTTACAGCGCTTGATATTGATGGAAACCCTTTGGCACACGGAAGTGCCTCAGTAAAAGAAGTTGATGGTTTCTATACTTTTCTCCAGGAATCGCCTTTGGATGAACCGGCGGACGTCATATTGGCTGAACTCGACGGCATGGGATATGAAGTAAAGGATGTACACGAGTACGGCACGAGGTTCGTCGAGCATTCGGAAAACACCGCGTCCCAAGAAACCACGGTTGAAGACAACGAAGTGGCATCGGTTTATGCGGAGTATGCGGACACCCAAGGTGAAATCCAAATTATGAATTATACTCTGCGAAGGCCTGCAGGTCGGGAGGACGTTCAATGGGTTTTCGGTGATCCAATTCCATGGAAGGACCATGGAACGTTTTTGCGGTGGCCACAAATTCCCACCGGCGAGCCCTATTCGTCGGCGGCCAACGCGGCGAGGCAATTCTATATGGAATCCGGGTATCCCGAACGCTCAATAGTCGGTTTCTCCTCGATTCAATCCGATTTTTCTTTGGAGGGGCCGGAATTTTTGGAGCAATTGAAGGATGAAACGGTGACACTAGGTGTGGAGTTTTTGGATGACCAGGCCTCACACCCGTTACGGTTCATCGTGTTAACAAGAGAAAAAGATGGTCCATGGGAAGTAGTACAGACCCGTCCGTAATTCCGGTACTACTGCTACGGTTGTGAGGGAAACCGTGTTACAATTGGCGCATTACAATCAAAGGGACGGTTACAAACATGGACTATATATGCACAGTTTGTGGATATGTACATAAACCGGGAACTTCTTTTGAGGATCTTCCCGAGGATTGGGTTTGCCCGATTTGTAGTGCCGTTAAGGATAGGTTTAGGGGTGTGGATGATAAAAGCCGGACTCGTACTTATAATAACGGTGAAATTGCTGTTCTTTGGCAACCCGATAAATGTAACCACAACGGCAATTGCTGGCGGAGCCTGCCTCAAGTGTTCGACCCTAAGAAAAGACCTTGGGTACAGATTACGGGGGCTGATTCCACTGTTATCACAAAAGTGGTCCGGCAATGCCCTACGGGCGCTCTGTCCATAGCGTGGGAGAAAGAGTAACGTACAAAGAACTTGCAAGGGCCGCGACGCAACTAAGCGTTCCAGCCCTTGCACACATCAACCCAACCGATAGATTCCGAGCATTGGGCCAGTTCCTGGGGAGTAAGTTCAATAGCGCTGTTTCCATCCCCGCAAGCAGGGAACACTGTGGCAAACCTTTTCAAAGAGATATCCAAATATACTCCGACGCCTTGGTTCACGCCAAAAGGGCAAACGCCCCCAATATCGTGGCCAACCAAAGGCTCAACCGTAAGGGGATCAAGCATTTTCGCTTTTGTGCCGAACCGCGCTTTGAACTTTGCGCTGTCTACTTTGGCGTCACCCGCTGTTACCACCAGGATTATGCCGTTAGTACCCTTGAAAGACAAAGTTTTGGCGATTCTTTGCGGTTTGCATTCCAAAGCGTTTGCCGCCAAGTCAACTGTCGCGCTTGATGCCTCAAATTGCCGTACTTTGTGCGATAGGTTCCATTTTTCCAGGTGCTTTTTAGCCCTTTCAACCGACAAAAGATTTCCTCCAGTTCTACAGGCAGTTACGAGAGTTCAAACATTTCCCTATCGAAGCTCGTCAAGAATTCGGCCCCGTTTTCGGTTATAAGAACAATGTCTTCCACTCTCAGATAGTATTCACCGGGCAGCCACACTTTTGGCTCGATTGCCATGACCATGCCGGGTTTGAGCACAAAATCTATGGAAGGCTTTATCCAAGGGTTCTCGTGGACGTCAACCCCTATTTGGTGCCCAAGAGTACCATCAGAAAGCCTGGCCCTTAGTCTATCGCCGTAACCCAAACGATCCATAGTGGCCTCCAGCATTTTGAACATATCTTTAATGTTGGTTTTCCCCGGTACCAGGTTTTCCACTAGCTCAGTTTGGGCAGTCTGCAAGGCATGATAGGCCCCGGCAAAGTGTGTTGGCGCAGGACCGTAATAAAAGGAACGGCCAAAATCGGAGCAATACCCGTCAACCATGAACCCGTAATCAAACGCTACTGAAGTTCCGGGAACCAATCCCTTTTCTTGCGGGTAGGTGAAAGGGTTTTCCGAAGGCTCTGTACCGGATTTGACGAATAACGCGGCTGGGCTAAAGGAGACATCATCAGCACCTAAAGATTTACCGCAGTCAGCAAGCATTTTTTCAAGCTCAGGCTGGGTTACACCTAACTTAATGAAAGGGACCACCTTTTTCAAAGCATCACCGGCCAGTGCGGCGGCTTTACGCAAAAGCTCGATTTCACCGGGGCTCTTGGTTACACGTAACGCATCGCCTAGATGGTCTGCGACAGAAATCCTAGCCTTACCGGTATCCAAAGAAAGCAATTCGGATATGTAGTCTTCTGCCGTTTGGTTGACGCCTATTGTTCTGCCGGTAACATGATTTTTGAGAAGCGCATTTGTCCGGTAGGCTGAGTCAGTAATCACAGTTTGAATCTGCAAATCTTTGGCAAGGTGGGACGCGCTTTCCTCAAGGATGACCGTGGGTTTTCCTTGGGCGGGCACGACCAAGAACGATAATGGCCTTTTTGGCTCATCCATACGTATCCATTTTACAGGCAACCCCGTGAAGTATTGGAAATTGGCGCCTACGCCGTAAACAACACAATCAAACCCTTGTTCCCCCATGCCAGACTGGAGTTTACCCAGTCTTTTTGAATAATCCATAACAATCCCCCTCAAGACAAAAGCTTTCTAGTTCACAAAAGGTATATCCTGCTTCTAAAGGGTTCGTGGCAGAGTTGCACGGTATTGGTGTAACATGGGCCCATAATGGAAACCCAAGGCTGTTTTCGGCGTCAAACTGCATAAGAAACTACATAAGGAGACTAGCTATGCGAAAATTCATTGCACTACTGATAGCCGCTGTGTTAGTAGTTTTGCCTGGGGCAACAGCAAAAGCCGCGGCTCCCCAGTTTAAACTGGGGAACGAGGTTCTTTACGACAGATATCATCACTTGATTGAGGGTCGGCGTGTGGGCCTTGTCACTAACCAAAGCGGGGTAAACAGCCAAGGCATAAGCACAATAGATGTTTTGGCTTCAGATCCCACCGTGGATCTTGTAGCCCTTTTCGGGCCGGAACACGGCATCGACGGTACAGCTGTCGCCGGCGATAAAGTGGAATCACATATTCACCCTGCACTAGGTATTCCAGTGTACAGCCTTTATGGGTACGGTGAGGATCGGTACCCAAAGGAAGAAATGATGGAAGACCTTGATGTCATCCTCTATGACCTGCAGGATGTGGGTTCCAGAACATACACTTACATATCTACCCTCAATTATGTGATGCTGAGGGCAGCCCAGTACGGTAAGCACGTTGTGATTTTGGACAGGCCGAATCCCGTTGGATGTGAGATAGTAGAAGCCCCGGTGCTGGAAGATAATTTCAAGACTTTTGTGGGCGTCGACAACTTGCCTATGGCCCACGGCATGACAATTGGGGAGCTAGCACGGTTTTTTAACAGGAATATTGGCTGTGAACTGACAGTAGTGCCAATGGAGGGCTACACCCGAGACATGGTTTTCCAGGACACTGGTTTGGATTGGGTCCAAACCTCGCCCAACATTCCGGATATAGATTCGGTATTTGGGTATATGGCAACCGGGCTTGGGGAAGGTACGGGAATTCGTCAATACGACTGTTTTAAATGGATAGGCGGCAAAGGAATCGATTCGGATACTTTTGCGGCCATGCTGAATGCCGCCAACTTGCCTGGGGTCACCTACATTCCTGAGCCAAAAACCGTGGGCGGCGGCGCGCGGCTTCAGATTACAGACTACCATACGTTTAATCCCGCCAAGTCAGGTCTGTACGCGTTAGCTTTGGCCAAGCAGTTGGTGGATTTCACAGTTCCCAAAGGCGGGGAAACCCCCACAACTGCCTGTATGTTCGACAAAGTCATGGGAACAAATCGTTTAGGGAAATGGTTGGATGCGGGGTTAACACCGGAACAAATAGAACGGGAATATGCTGAAGAGCTGGAGACATTCAAATACGAACGCCAAAAGTACCTTATTTACGGCTACGCTACCCCGGGTGAGCTTAGTGTAGTTGTGAATAATGTGGCGCTGTTTTTCGATTCTCCTCCTTACATTGATTCCCAAAACCGCACTATGGTCCCTCTTAGGGCCATCAGTGAAGGGCTCAACGCTGTTGTAGGCTGGGATCCACAGACATACACCGTGACTGTGGAAAAGGACGATTTGCGGATCACCCTCTCCATAGGTGACGATGTTGCGTATGTAAACGGGGAAAAAAGAATCATGGACACAATCCCGGTGCTCAAGAACGACCGCACTATGGTTCCCATTCGTTTTGTGGCTGAGTTTTTAGAATCCACAGTGGGTTGGGACGAGGTCAATCGGATGGTGACTGTGTCTCAATAGCCATAAGGCGTTAGTTTCACTGAAGGTCTTTGAAGTGTTGATGAAGAAGTTGTCCCAATAATGGTATTGGGGGGAAAACACTTGATAAAAACAATGATCGTGGCCTTAGACAACTCAACCTTTGCCGACAAAGTAATGACCCAAGCTATAAGCCTTGCAAAGATGTTTGGCGCGAGACTTACCGGGGTCTCAGTAATAGACCATGCCGCTATGACCTGGGTGGGCGAAGCCGGAGTTATCGTGATGCCCGAGTTAATCGACGCGGCGCGTAATTCCTTTGAAAAACGCCTGGGAGAGTGCGGGAAGTTGGCGACACAAGAAGGGGTCGCTTTTGACTCCGTTATTCTAAACGGTAACCCGGCCAGTGAGATAGTGAGTTACGCTACCCAAAAAGGCGCTGATCTTATTGTTTTGGGCCATATCGGCAAGACTGCCGCCGAGCAAATTCTCATGGGAAGTGTCGCCTACAAGGTTACGAACTATGCTAAGTGTTCCGTATTCATTGTGCGATAATCACATTAGCAGTGCACACTGGCTGAACAAGGTGTGAATTTGGCAACAAATCGTTTTCTGGGGGTATTAGATTTGGGCGGCTACTGGGCTGATGACAGGAACTTGGCGCTTCTTATGGATTTCTATGAGCTCACCATGGCCAATGGTTATTTCATAGAAGGAATGCATGAAAAACGTGCCATCTTCGAGTTCTTTTTCCGGGACATCCCTGACCGAGGCGGTTTTGCCGTAACCGCGGGGCTTAAGCAGGTTATTGAAAATGTTTCCAAACTTTTTTTCACACAACAGGATATTGACTATCTGCGTTCAAGAAAAATGTTCCGTGAGGATTTTTTAAG
>CAYPVF010000048.1:7576-13724 GCA_964414105.1 uncultured Eubacteriales bacterium | reverse complement strand
GTGATCGACCCTGCCGTCAAGCATCCCAATGACACGGTGGGCCCATTTGGTTAACGAAGAATCATGCGTTACAACAACAAAAGTTTGTCCGTTCTCTTGATTAAGCCTATGGAATATTTCGCCGATTTCTTGGGAAGTTCTTGAGTCTAAGTTTCCCGTGGGTTCATCGGCCAAAATCACGGCGGGTTCGTTGGCAAGCGCCCTGGCAATGGCCACACGCTGCTGTTCCCCACCCGATAGCTCAAGGGGTTTGTGGTGTTTTCTGTCCGAAAGGCCCACATCATCCAAAAGCTTACTTGCCCTTTCTGTCATGCTCTTTTTGGGCATGGCAGAAAAACGCATGGGAAGAACCACATTTTCTAAAGCTGTGAGGTGCCCTATGAGGTTGAAAAACTGAAACACGAACCCCACCTGATTTCGTCTTATCTTCGCAAGTCCGCTTTCGGATAGACCCGAGTATCGTTGGCCTGCCAAGATTACATCTCCTGTTTGCGGCCGATCAAGCCCGCCCAAGAGAGAAAGGAAAGTGCTTTTTCCGCTGCCGGAGGGGCCCATGATTACCACAAATTCTCCGCGTTCAACTACAACGTTAACGTTATTTACGGCGTAGATAGTTTGGCCCAGGTGGAAGGACTTGGTGAGGTTAGCTGTCCTAAGAATTGGTTCATTCAATTGTATTCCTCCAAAAAACCTAAGCACTTTGATTTCCTTGACATTTCTACGCAAAACGCGGTTATCCCTTTTAGGATCGGTTAGTTACAAGCCAAGGGACTACACTCCGGTAAACGCCGCAGCCAATATCCTTATGGCGTCGCCCCTGTTGACAGGGGAATGGCGGATACTCTTGCCTGTAAGGGAAGGTTTCAAATACGCCAAAAGCTGAAGCCGGCGTCGCCTTTCGTCACTATCCATGTAGTTTTGTTCCAAACACTCGTTACACATGGAAACAAGGTTCTCAAATGACAAACGTGTGTCTTTTACCTTTTGTGAGACTGCCTGAGATATCCACAAAAAATCCTCCCCGTAAATCTTATGGAATACAACAGGTAAACACATGCGATCCAGTTGTTTCACTGTCAGCTTTTCTTCCGGCCGCACACAATTGTCGGCGTAGGTCACAACGTATCCCGACTTCAGTAAAGATTCCGCCGGTTTGTACAAAGGGTGACCGGGCCCTATGTCAGTAAACTGGGACATAGAGCAAAGCTCTGACACGGTCACAATGTCATACTGGTATTTGCTGAGAAGCTCCAGTTGCCGTCCAAGCCCTCTTACGGCAGGGCATTTTGCGGACATGTTATACCCGTCTTTGTGGAATATGATAGCCCCGTTAAGACTATCGGGATCTTCGGCCAAAAGCGCTTCCATGGGCTTTACCATGTCGTCCACATCCCGCGAGAAACTGCCCGCGGACGCCATCCATCCGCCGCCGTCAAAAGAAGCCCCCAAATATATGTACCGCATCGCCCTATAAGCATCATAGGCGTCGCGGCCGTCTGAAGTCTTATCTATATAGTGAGCAGGCCGTCCTAGGCGCATCCTGTACCCGGTTTCCTGAAAAACCAGTTGATGCAAAGACTCCAATTCCCACAACACTGCATCGTACCCCGAAAGGTACTTCCTGGAAGCGTAAGGATACCTGCAAGGACCGAAAGGAGCGTGGGTAAAACCGTGGTTGGAAAGCTCGTGGCCTTCCTGAACGATTTGTTTTACAAGATCGGGTTGATTGACGGCCCCGGCAAGATTATCTGCCCTGAACTCCGGATAGTGGTCGTATTTTACCCCGTTCCAGTAAGGGCCCCCATTTTCCCCTTTAATATCGGGGTACTTGGGTGCGGTTGTGCCTATTATGTCAAAAGTGCCTTTGGCGCGGTAATCTGAAAGGATTTTCAATATGCTTTCTGTGACGGGTTCCGAACCGGGTTTGGCCGGCCCCGCGCAAGGGCCGTCATCGAAGGTGATGGCCGCTACCCTTTTCCCGGGTATAGGCGCCACTTTGTCTACACGCCGCGTAGGGTGTATACGCTTTGATTGTTTGTAGGTCTTAATTCTTCTGTATATTTCCCTGGGCCCTAACATTTGAAGACAACACTCCTCCCACCAAATAAACCAACCCGGGCATGGGGTCCGCTAAACTCAAAAGCCCATCCTTTAGCCCAGGATTCAGAAGCCTCATACTCTCTTTGGCAAAATACGCTCCTTTGTTTTTTTGTTCCACAGTGTATTGACGCAGCGAGAGAAAATCGTTGGGGAAAAAACGCACCCACACGCCATCTTTTTGAAAGATGGGCAGCGGGCGGCCCAAAGGGACACCAAGCGCCTCACCTATGCAGCATCTGTAATAAAGGTAAGGAAAGTCTACCCCCGCCAAAATGGATAAAGCCAAGCTTCCCCATAATCGCGGATTGATCTCAAGAAACCTATGCTGCCCATCGGCACTTTTTCTGAAGTCTAGCATGGCCATACCCCGCCAGTTTAGAGCGGATAGTATTTTGTGACCGTACGCCACCAGTTCCTCGCTGGTTTCTGACACACAAAACACGGTAGGGCCGGCCTTCTTTGGATGCTGACGCACGCTTCTATAGGTAAACGCGGCCACAAATCGCGATTGCCCATCGTACAGAAAGGCCGCCCCGTAGTCTTCACCCTGTATGTATTCTTGGGCTATAGGGTGTTTTTGAACTTCATTCATTTCTTTGTATCTACGCATTGCTTCTTCTGGAGTGGTAACTATTGCGTAGCGTTTTTCCACAGGGAGACGCAGTTTTTCCCCTAACCTGTACTTAAGGATAACAGGGTATGTGAAATGTTGCGCTTTTTTTTGAAATTCTTCAAAAGTAAAAGCGGTTGAAGGCACGGGCACACCCAACTTTTCAGCAAAAACGTGACTTTGTGCTTTGTCACAAGCGATTCGAAACGAAGATAACGGCGGAACCAAAAAACTTGGCCCGCCAGTAGAAGGCACGGTGTGGGCGTATTCCGACAATAGCTCAACCATAGGCGTGAATACGGGCACTACCACCCCTTCCTCGCCTGCGGCGTCGAAAATGGCCCGGAGGTCCCCTTGCGAAGGTTTATCTAGGGCGCCCGAGCCCAATTTTAGTCTTCGATGGGTGTACTTGGAGAAAAACCCGATAACCCTTTTAGCATCTTTATCCTCGGCCGCCACCACAGGGATACCGGCTTCGCCCAAAGACCGTATGGCGCTTACTGCGAACCTCAACCTTGCATCGGTTACAACGGCCCTCAATAAAACCCCTCCTTCACGGCATCGGGCGGTTTGCGGCTTTCCCACTTATTTTACTTTGTCTCAGTTGGCCCCGTCCACAAGGCCTGAAAGGCGCGTTTTAGCCGCGTTCGAAAGCAGACAATTATGTAGTTGCCACACAATTGGTGTAGTGTTACACTCGAAAAAAGTTTCAGGGGGCATTTGACGTGAATAAGGAAGATAAATTCTTACAGGAAGGGCTTTCTTTTGACGATGTTTTGCTGGTACCAGGCTACTCAGAAGTCCTACCCCGGGAAATTAATGTGTCAACTCGCCTTTCTTCCGGTATAAAGCTGGGAATTCCTTTGTTAAGCGCAGCTATGGACACAGTTACCGAAAGCAGAATGGCTATTTCCATTGCCAGGGAGGGCGGCCTTGGCATCATCCACCGCAACATGTCCATTGAAAGACAGGCTCAAGAAGTTGACAAAGTGAAAAGGTCTGAGCACGGCATCATTGTGGACCCCATCTTTCTTGCCCCCGACAAATCTGTGGAAGATGCTCTTGCGGTCATGGCAAAGTACCATATATCCGGTGTACCCGTGGTAATAGGCGACTTGCTCGTGGGAATCATTACCAACCGTGACATAAGATTTGAGGAGGACCATACAAAATCCATCCACGAAGTTATGACCAAAGAAGGTTTGATTACGGCGCCTGTGGGTACTTCTTTAGAAGAAGCAAAAAGAATTATGGCAAAACACAAGATCGAAAAACTTCCCCTGGTTGACACCCATTTTCACCTAAAAGGCCTTATTACTCTAAAAGATATCGAAAAAACGCGTATGTACCCCAACGCCTCCAAAGACGATCACGGGCGGCTTTTGGCCGGGGCCTGCGTTGGCGCGGGTTATATGGATCGTGTCAAAGCTTTGGTGGACGCGGGGGTAGATGTTTTGGTAGTAGACAGCGCCCACGGACACTCCAAAGGCGTGCTTGACAGCGTTTCCGCCATAAAAGAAAAACACCCCGAAAAAACCGTAATTGCCGGCAACGTAGCCACAGGGGAAGGAGCCGAGGAGCTTATCCGAAGAGGCGCGGATTGCATAAAAATAGGCGTCGGCCCCGGATCAATTTGCACCACAAGAGTCATTTCTGGCGCCGGAGTTCCCCAAATAACGGCGATTTTTAACGCCGCCATGGCGGCAAAAGAACACGGCATCCCTGTTATAGCGGACGGTGGCATCAAATATTCCGGCGACATCGGAAAAGCCTTGGCCGCCGGAGCCGACGCAGTCATGTTGGGAGGGCTTTTGGCAGGCACAGACGAAAGCCCCGGAGAGATGGAAATTTGGCAGGGCCGAAGCTTCAAGGTATACAGAGGAATGGGCTCCATCGGGGCCATGAAAGACGGCGCCGCTTCCGACAGATATTTCCAAGAGCCCAGCTCCAAGCTGGTCCCGGAAGGAATAGAAGGCAGGGTGCCGTACAAAGGCCCTGTGTCTGAAACTATCTACCAGCTCCTGGGCGGTCTTAGGGCCGGGATGGGGTACTGCGGATGTGCCGACATCCAGGAACTGCACAAGAAAGCGAAGCTTATAAGGATTACAGGGTCGGGTTTACGGGAAAGCCACCCGCATGACGTTTATATTACCAAAGAAGCTCCAAATTACACGCCTTCAAGATAGAGCGATTTCGGAACTTCGAGCCTGCCGAACTTAGCTTTCGGCAGGCTCGTAATTTACACCATTTGTATACACGTTAGATGGGTTCCACAGCATGAAGGTGTGGATACCGCGTTCAAACAAAGCGTCTATCTGGCTTTGCACTTCCTGTGTCCCATAACGAATCCGCATAGAAAAGTCTTGCAGCCAGGGCCGGATAATCTGGACTTTAAGGCCTTCAGTGCGTTCGAAAGCCTCATCCATGGCGTAACCCACAACTTCGTAAGGGTGCGCTTCCGGAACGTCAAACCCGTAAATACCCGCATTGTAATAATGCGATGGGTACACCATAGGGCAAATCACATCAACGCTGTCGGATATCTCCTCCAGCCTTTGCCCAATGCCCATATCATCCACAGCAATAGTAGTAAAGCCAAAAATGTCAGCCGCCAAAAGAGCCTTTCCGTCCAATTCCTGATGCATGTAATCCAAAAATTCCGAAATGGCATGCCCTCTATTGCGAAAGTTTTCGACCCCGGGCACAAGAACAGAAGATTCTATGCCCGCCGCGCTGTCCGGGAACCTGACGTAGTCCAGCTGGATTTCATGGAATCCCATGTCTACTGCCCACAACGCCGTGTCTTTCACGTGTTCCCAATTTCTTTGGTCATATGGATTGAGCCAAAGCCGCCCGTCACGGTCCTTCCACAAGCTACCGTCGGTTTTCCTTATGGCGAGCTCAGGCTGGGTTGTGGCTATATACGGGTCTTGAAATGCCACTATTCTGGCTATCATGTAATACCCTTGACGCCGCAGCTCTTCTATCAAAACGGGAAAATGGTTGTACGACGCCGCTTTAGACGGTACACCGGCAGGGGGACTGCACGGGACTTGTCCGTTATTATCTTTTACGTCTGCCACTATGGCGTTTAGTCCCGGATTTTCTCTTACAAAAGTCACAACCTGCGCCATTTTGGACTGGGTCCCCGCGGCTGCGATTGTGAGATAAACGCCCCTAGCGTCAAGACCCCTTTCCAACAGGCTAAGGGTCTTGTCGATAGGGTCATGGTTCTCACCGGTAATGTCCGAGGGGTCTGTGCTTATACCGGGGTCTTCGGGATTTAACCAAGGGTCAAACACCCCAAAATACACGGCGGCCCCCAAAGCCGCTACTGCCAATAAACCCAAAAGCCAATACACGGCCTTAGGTTGCTTTTTCCTTCTGGTAGCTCTCGCCCGCGTCGGCGGTCTCCGGCAGCAGGGCCCGGAAGGTGCT
>CAYPVF010000048.1:0-7566 GCA_964414105.1 uncultured Eubacteriales bacterium | reverse complement strand
ACACCCGCAAAACTTTCACGGTGCGGTTCAGTATTTTGCGACATTGAGGGTTCTCCTATCATATTTTCATGTATTGTAACAGTTTACGTTGAAGCTTGACATAATCAGTTTCAGGTGTGTGACGAAGAGAACCCCCTTTTTGTTCTCCCTTATTTAAACTGTTCCAAAGGAGGCTCTACGCCCTCTGGAACTGGGCTTATATACTTTTCGCCGCCTAATCTTTCCCTAAATTCCGTCCAAATCTCTTTCAGTGCCTGGGTATCGTGAGACAAAACAACCGCCGTTCTTGCCATGGCTTTGGTGGCCACTATCATACCTTTAACGCCTAAGGAATGCCCTGAACAGGCTGTAACCTGCCATGAATGCCCCGGGGTGCCAATTGGCCAACAAGCGGCGCCTATTTGAACTGTGGGCGCATTCCAGCTTACATCGCCAACGTCAGTAGAACCTGCCATGGTCTTGCCTTTGTCCTGGGGCTCTATAACAGTGGTGTTCACAACCTGTTCAAACAGCTCTTTGGGGGCGCCCATGGCTTTAAGGCTTTGTTCTGTTTGCTTCTTGTCGAAACTCTCGGCTATATCTTTTGCGAACTTGGCTTCTTCGGGGGAAAGAACAGGACCGCCAACTTGTTTGAGTTGTTCCAGGGCAATGTTTGAAAAAGCGTGGTTAGGCAGCACGTCATAGCAGCCGGCCAGGAACTCAATTTCAAAACTTGTCCCCGTCATAAGCGCCGCACCCTTAGCTATATCCACCAGCCTGTCGTAGATTTCCACTACCTGGCTTCGGTGTGGGGCCCTAACATAGTACCAAACCTCGGCTCTTGCCGGGACAACATTGGGTTGCCCGCCCCCATCGGTGATTACATAATGAAGCCTTGCCGCGGGGATCACGTGCTCCCTCAAATAGTTTGCGCCGACGTTCATAAGCTCCACAGCATCCAAAGCCGATCTGCCGTTATGAGGATCGCCCGCCGCGTGAGCTGTCTTCCCGTGGAAGATGAACTTGGCAGAATTGACCCCGTTTGAAGATCCCATCTGCACGCTATTGTGCTGTCCGCCGTGCCAAGTAATGGCGGCATCCAAATCGTTAAAAACCCCCGCCCTAGCCATAAACACCTTTCCGCACAAGGTCTCTTCCGCAGGGCAGCCGTAATATCTTACAGTGCCGGGCAACTTATGTTCTTCAAAATACTGTTTCAAGGCTATGGCCGCGCCCAATGCCCCCACACCTAACAAGTTGTGCCCGCAACCGTGTCCCGGAGCCCCGGGGATCACCGGCTTTTTGTGGGGCAAGACTTCTTGAGAAAGTCCCGCCAAAGCATCGAATTCTCCCAAAAAACCGAATATGGGCTTTCCCTGTCCCCATTCGGCCACAAACGCCGTGGGCATCCCGCCTACGTTTGATTCAATGGTAAACCCATGACCCGCAAGATATTGAGATTCGGCTTGCGCCGATTTTTCCTCTAAAAGGCCTACTTCCGCAAACTCCCACACTTTGTAACTTAGCTCAGACAGTTCTTGGGCTATTTCATCGATTGCGGCGTCTGTGAACGCCCCGCCTTTTTTTATCTGTTCCATACTCAACTTTTTACCCTCCCCAATCTTGTTGTAAAAACTGCCCCATTACTTCCCACGTGTCCCGGTCAGCGAATCTGCGGCTCCACGCCGCCACACCCGCCAACCCGTGGGCGTCTGCTAACAGTAACCGTTTCCTAATGGATTCGGCATTTTCTATCCAAATCCTGTAGGTATCTTCATCCGATTCCAATTGAGCGTAGTCCATTCCTGTAGCGTCGTCTAATCGCGTCGGGACATTTTCCGCCCGTAACCAATCCGAAACCGCGTCCATCCCCAATGCCCTTTGGGTCACCGTGATTTTTCCTCCGGCTGTGGTCTCTTTCCACAGTCTCGAATAAAACGGTATTCCGAGCACCAATTTTTCTTTGGGTATTTCCTCCAGACTGGTTTTTATAGCCCATTCAGTCCAAGGCAGGGATGCGTTAGGGCCCGCTTTGCTTGAACCCGCGCCGTACTGGTCGTAAGCCATCAACATTATGTAATCCAACGTTTCCGCAAGCCTTTGGCGTTCATAACAAAGCGACCAAGTAGGGCTACTAGACCTAACTGTCACGTCCATAGATACCTTTAGGCCTTGTTCATGAAATAGCGGGGTCATTTCCCTTACAAACTGGGTAAGGTAAGACGCGTCGCTCTGGTATACGTTTTCAAAGTCTAGATTAATCCCGTCCAAAGAGTAAATCTCTGCGTAAACCAACATTTGTGATATAACCTGATCCCTAAGGGCTGAATCTCTAAGTACTTCTTTGGTAAGCTCAAGATCGAAAGAATTGGAGAACAAAGCCCATACTTGGTACCCGTTGGAATGTGCCCAATCTACATAGCGCCTTTGTGCGTAATTGTCTACTTTACCGGGAGTCTTGGCTAACCTAAACCAGGTAGGCGAAACTACGTTAATCCCGGGAAGCACACCTATGGTTGATGGGTCCGCAGTATGTGTTTCAACCTGCTCCCACACTAAACTCACTTTCCCGCCTTTTGGCGGCTTAGGTAACGTTTGCGGTTTTTCCTGGGAAGGCCCGGGGGGTACGGATTCCAGCCTATCCAGGTATTTTGCCTGTACATAGCCATAAAGCCCGTGTGACGTCTCGACCCGATACCACTTCCCCGCACTCTGATAAACTGTAACACCTATACCCGGTTCAAGGTCGCCTACGCGCCTAGCCCTAAGTGACGGCTTCTCCCGTATCACTGTTTTGGTTGTGACAATGCTTTGGGTTTCTGACTCGTCAGTTTTACTCACAATGAATGTGCCTGCTTCGGGAGAAAACATGGTGGCCACCGGGTACAAAGTACATAAGGTTGAGGCGGGAACATAAGGCTCTTTACCGTCAAGTATTACCGGAAAGCTGAGCTCCACAGGGTTTTGGTTTACATAAGCAGTAAGGGAGTCTGTTTTAAGCTTGACCACTTTGTCTTGGGTAGTCACTACCAAAAGCCCGTCATCTTTGAACACATTAGGGTCCATGACTTCTTTTATAAAGGTATAAGACACATACGGCTCGCCTTCCTCCACCACAACAGGGTATTTTTGGCGGGCCCCTTTGTATATCAGAAAAGGCCTTGTTTCGGGAGCCTTTCTCATGTATGTAAAAGAGTCTATGAAACCCGCAAACAACAAAGCGCCTATTATGACGGGCAATACCAGGGCAAACCACGGAATATGTCTACGAACTCTTCTGGAACTCCTTGATGGGTAGGACATAAATCATCCCTCTATTTTGCCAAAGACAGGTCTATTGTGGGTATGACCTTTCTTAGACTTATTAGCAGAGAAAACCTTCATATGACCACTGCCTTATTGTGGCAGGCAAAACGGCAGGGAAGTGATATTTTGGAATCAAACCCGAACACCTTGCGAGACATCCTCTGGCGCAAGATGGACCACGAACTGGTAACGGCCTGCCATGTTACAGGCGTTTTGGGATATCATCTTGAAGATTTGACGACGGGGCTTGTAAGCGAGTTCCGACAAAATGTAGTGTTCCCCACGGCAAGCGCCATCAAGATTGCTGTTTTGCTGGGGATTGCCGCCAAAGTGCATTCCAACGTTTTGAATTGGGACGACCGGTTCACTACATCTAATTTCGCTAAGGTGGGCGGCAGTGGAATACTGAGTGTCGCCAAGTATCCGATTTCTATAAGCCTGTGGGATTTGGCTTCATTCATGGTGAGCTTATCGGACAACACAGCCACCAATATATGCATTGATTTGGCGGGTATGGAATACGTAAACGGGCTTATGTCGCGGTTGGGTTTGTGTCACACACGCCTTAGAAGACACATGATGGATGGTAATTCTGTGAGTCTGGGGCTGGAGAACACCTCCACCCCCAAGGAATTATCGCGCCTATTGACCTGTATACACCGACGAAACGGCGTTTCCGACCCGGTTTCTGCAGACGTTTTGGGTTTACTGGAACTGCCCAAACCCGGCCCTTTTGCGGATGGGCTTCCTGAAAACGTTAGGCGGGCCAACAAACCCGGAACACTAAACCATGTGTCGGTGGATGCGGGGATAATCTATATGCCCCGGGGCCCTGTGGTCTTATCTATTATGGGGAGTTTTTTAGGCGGCGACCAAGAGGCCAGGGTAACCCACCTTGTAGCCGCCGCCTACAAATATCTGAACCTGTTATCCAGCTGCACAGAATACGGAAGGGCTTAGAACCACCTAGCCTATAACCTGTTTATATACCCTAAGCCAGTTGCCGCCCAAAACTTTTTTGATGTCCTCTTCAGAGTACCCCCGGGATAAAAGTTCCTGGGTGATTTTTGGCATTTCGCTCGCGTCTTTTACCACGCGGGGCATACCGGGTGCGACTCCATACCCATCAAAATCGGAACCAAGACCTACATGATCGACCCCCGCAATTTTCTTTATGTGATCAATATGGTCGCAAAGCTTTCCTAGAGTGACTGTCTCGGGCTGGTCAGTGACGAAGCCGGGCAAAAATACTACGCCAATGACTCCGCCCTTTTTTGCCAAAGCTTCTATTTGTTTGTCAGTTAAATTACGAGGGGCGGATGCCAAAGCCCTGGCGTTGGAGTGAGAAGCGATATACGGCCTTTCGGCTATTTTATCCACAGCCCAAAAACTAGTGTCCGAAAGATGAGAAACATCCACTAGCATTCCAAGCCGTTCCATTTCTTTTACCAAGGACACTCCGAAGTCGGTAAGGCCCGAGCCGGCCGATTTTTCTCCTACCCCGTCCGCGATATCGTTTCGCTGGTTCCAGGTAAGACCTATCGCTCTAGTGCCTAACCGGTAGAAAGCCCGGCAAACACCCAGGCTGCCTTCTACGGCTTCGCCGCCTTCGATGCTCAGAAGTGCGGATACTTCGCCCGCTTCCTTGGCTTCCTGTATATGTTCAACTTTTGTGGCAAGACGAAAATCCTCAGTCTCCTGAATGAGGCTGTTGAAACCGTCAAGAAGCTCTAAAGTGCGGCGGGCGGAACGCGCCGGTTTAAACTGGGGCTCTATGTATAGGGCCATAACCTGGCAGGTTACGCCTCCTTCTTTTAGCCTGGGAAGGTCAATGTGCCCCTCATCGCTTCTGGAGAAGAAATCTCTTGGACGGAAACCGGGCATATACCGGGAACCTGTTACGCCCAAAATGGTGTCGCAATGACCGTCGATAACGATGGCTTCTCGGTGAATACTGGCGGCATCTTTCATAGGAAACCCTCCTCGCCTAATGGAACGCCAGGCCCAAACAGCGCGACCTGGCTCCTATGGCATTTACACTTGTATGTTCTTTCGCGAGTTAGGTGGTTTTGTCCTACTCCTCGACCTTTATTGCTTCTGTGGGACAAGTCATGGCGGCGTCTTCGGCGCACTCGAGTTCGGCTTCAGCAGCCTCCTGGCTTGTTACATGTGCTTTGCCGTCGTCTTTCATAACAAACACGTTTGGGCACTGATCCGCGCAAAGCCCGCAGCCGATGCAAAGATCTTGATCTATAGATACTTTTGCCATTGGAAAACACCAACCTTTTCTCATAAGTTCAGTTTGGATTATATCCTATAGGCCTATATGGTAAAAGCAAATTAGCCGCTGCGCCGACTACTTTTGCGCTGTATCTTCAGAATAAAGCCTGCAAAGCCTAGTGGATATCGGCCCCGGTTTCCCGTCTCCCACAACCATACCGTCGATTCTGACGACGGGCTCAACCTCGGTAGTGGTGCCGGTACGAAACACTTCATCAGCTTCCTCCAAATCTTTTAAGCCAAACACTTTTTCTTGGCATGGGATACCATGTTTTAGGCACAGATCCAACACCACTGCCCGAGTAACACCTGCCAAAATGAGATCATTTGCCGGATGCGTCATAACCTTTCCGTCTTTCACAATGAAGAATGTGGAAGACGCGCCTTCGGTAACGTGTTCCTTACCGCGGTACAAAAGGGCCTCAACGCCCCCGGCTTTTCGGGCTTTTGTGGCCGCCAGGCAGTTGGCAACAAGGTTAACCGTCTTATAGCAGCATTTCATCCATCTTAGGTCGGGCTGGAGCGATACTTTCGTGCCTTGCGTACGCCTTAAAGGGTCCGCTTTCTTAGCCGGTTTCACATGAATAAACGTGGTTGGCTCAGTCATTTCGTCGGTGTAATAGTGGGTCCTGGGGTCATAAGAACCTCTCGAATGCTCCCAATATACAGCACCGTCCAAGAGCCCACTATCTTTTACCAATTGTGTTACAAGCCCGGCGAATTCCTGGGGTGTCTTGTCAATAGGCATCTCGAGGCCTTCTATCCCAAAATAGAACCTTTCAATATGCTCAGGAAGCCGATACAGATTGCCGCCATAAAAAGGAGTCACCTCATAAAGCCCGTCGCCAAACAAAAAACCCCTGTCCAACACGTGTATCTTGGCATCTTCCTTAGCCATTAGAGAACCGTTAAGATAAACCAATTCCGGCATTCACCAGACCTCCCGGGAAAAAATTGCTTTCTTTCGGGTATTCTCTGTTAAAAACACTGTTCCTCTATGCCTATCCAAGCTATTTTATTTGGGCATTTTGCATGGCTTGGGTAGCGGCTTCAACCCAGCCTGTTGAGCTGTGAGTGGCGCCCGAAACAGCATCCACCGTTGTGGTACCTTGTTCAACCATGGCTTTTTCAGCTGTGCCCTTGGCCTCCACAGCTTTCAAATATGGATATGTTACCCAGTCTTTCAATTTCCCCTCTTGTACATCGTCGAGACGGACTTCTGTAATCTTATCGTTTTCTATGGTTACCCACGCCACCTGCCAGCCTTCTTCTGTTTCAGGGGAACGCCCCATGAAAGTGCCGTCGAAATGTGTCGTGGTAATTTTAGGATTCTTGCTGGCTTTTTCCAAAGCAAATCCCACAGCCTCTTTATACTGTTCACTGGATGTCGTAGCGCCCGCGAATGTATCCACTTGGTTATCGGAACGTCCCGCAAACTTGGAAGCCATTTCGGTGTTGGCTTCTTTGGCGGCGGGATATGGATATGTGGCGTAGTCTTTCTCCAATCCCAGCTCAGTTATTTCTTTTAGGGTCACCGACTTTATTTTGTCCTTCTCCACCACAACTTGGGCTACAGCGTAGCCTTTATCGCCGGCGGTGGATATCCCCTGATAAGTCCCGTCGTTAAACACTTTTGTGCCGCACCCGGAAACCAAGATAACAAACGCCGCCAAAGCCATCATGGTCAACCATATACCGCTTTTGTTCGCCCTCATAAACTTACCTCCATATCGTCCTTAACGTATTTACTAGTATTGTTACCCGTAATGCGGATTTCATCGTCCCACAATTAGTGATGCTTTTCACTAGCTTCGACAAAAACCAACTCAGTAGTTGCCGACAACTAATCGTCTGCCGTCAGTCGATAGGTTTCGACTACCCAAGATATTGATTCAAATCACCTCAAACCTAACCATGCACATCTTCTGCCAGCCCCTAGACCCCAAATGGGTAGGAAATTACTGTCACCAACCGTCGAACGATTCAAAACTGTCCACAAGG
>CAYPVF010000047.1:2510-13872 GCA_964414105.1 uncultured Eubacteriales bacterium | reverse complement strand
ATTACATTACCAAGCCTTTTGATGAGTTCCTGGTATCCCCGTGCAAATCGCCTGACATCAAAACGCCTCCATGAACAAATTCTTATAGACCGGAAACAAATTCTTGACGACACCTTGGATATCCTTCCATCTGTTATACTGGTTACGTCCATTACTCGTCCGGGGGCCGTATTGTGAGCAAAACTTACCGAGTCAAAAAAAGGTCTTCCCAAAAAGATAAAAAGTCCAAGATGTCTCCCCGTTGGCCTTGGATCTGTTTGTGCCTATTGAGTATGGCGTTTATCGTTGCCACGGGCATCGCCAGTTCAAAACCGGCGCAAGAGGCCTTGTGGGTGAACTGGGCCATGGTCTTGGCCCGGGGGTTATCCGGAACTGCCGGCGTTTTTGGAATGGCATTTTGTTTCATGTTAATTCTGAATTCCTTAGTGAAGCTGGCAAAACCTAACGCGCCTTTGCCACGGTTTGTCTGGGGCCTTTGGGTTCTTCTTATTTCTGTGTCGGCCATATATCACGGATTGAAGGCTCCTTGGGATGAGTGTTTCACTTTTGCGAAAACAGGCGGGGGCGGAGGGCTCGTGGGGGCATGTTTCCACTGGTTTTTCCGGGTCTCCCTGGGCAAATTCGGCGCTTTTTTGGTTTTGACTTCTGGACTTGCGGTGGGGTTTAGCCTTGTAGCCAACAAAACTGCTTACGCGCCCTTTTCGCTTATTTGGATGGGCGCCCTTTCGATTTGGCAGTGGTTTAGAAGATTTCTGGCAGATTTTTTCAGACCGGTGGGCCCGCCTGTTGAAGAATTTCATGTGGAAACCGGCGAATACGCCGAGGAAGAAGAAGGCTTGGGCCTTCACAGCCTGCTGGAATCCGAAGAGTCCGCCCCCAGGTATGCCCCCGAGCCTAAAGAGTCGAGTCTATCGTCGGCAATATCCGATATCCGACAGCAGCTGGCGGCGTCAGAAGCAAGCGCAACTCAAAGCCAAGAACAAGAAGATTTTTCATACATGTCTCAGCCATCCCTTGACGACATTGTTTTTTATGAGCTTCCGGGCATGGATATATTAGAAAAATCCAGTGCCCAAAGAAGACAAAGATCCACACAAGATCTCGAAGCCAGAGGGCGAATTATTGAAAAAACCCTTCTGTCATTTGGGGTAGTGGCCAAAGTCGTCAATTATGTTCAAGGCCCCGCGGTGACCCAGTTCGAGTTGCAGCCTGGCCCGGGAGTCAAAATCGCAAGCATAGTGAATCTATCCCAAGACCTTGCGCTTGCTTTGGCCGCCCCCGATGTCCGTATGGAAGCGCCTATACCCGGGAAATCCGCCGTTGGGGTAGAAGTACCCAACAGAGAGTCGTCTTTGGTCCACCTTCGAGATGTGTTGGAGACCAAAGAATTCCGGAATTCAAAATCTCCGCTTACCTTGGCATTGGGAAAAGATATTGCGGGGCGTGCCATGATAACCACTTTGGAAAAGTGCCTGCACCTGCTTATAGCAGGCGCAACCGGGTCCGGTAAAAGTGTTTGTATAAACTCGATTATTGCCAGCATCCTGTACAAAGCTAGGCCCGACCAAGTGAAATTGATTCTGATCGACCCGAAACGGGTGGAGCTAACCATGTGGTCTCAAGTTCCCCACCTTATAGCCCCTGTGGTATCCGATCCAAAAAAGGCCTCGGGAGCGCTTCGATGGGCCATTAAGGAAATGGAGTCCCGATACGAAAAGTTCACTAAAGTGGGTACCAGAGACATCGAGCGATACAACCAAGTGGCTACACCGCCGGGAAGCCCAAAGCCGGCTTTGCCTTATGTAGTCATAATAATAGATGAGCTTTCCGATTTGATGATGGTTTCCCCGGCGGAAGTGGAAGACAGTATATTTAGGTTGGCTCAGATGGCCCGGGCAGCCGGTATCTATCTCATCGTGGCCACACAAAGGCCTTCTGTGGATGTCATCACTGGCACCGTGAAAGCGAACATTCCATCCAGGTTAGCTTTCGCCGTAGCGTCGCAAATCGATTCCAGGACGATTTTGGATATGGCCGGGGCCGAAAAACTGCTTGGTCGGGGCGACATGCTGTTCTACCCCGTGGGCGCCTCAAAACCTTCCCGGGCACAAGGCTGTTATTTGTCAGAAAGAGAAATCGACGAATTGGTGTCGTTTGTGTCGGCCCAAGCAAAGCCCCAATTTGCCCCCGATGTTCTGACCCAACCTGAAGTGGCCGCTAAAGAATCCGAAATTCAAGAAGACGCTTTCTTCTCCCAAGCCCTTAGGATCGTTGTAGAGGCCAAACAAGCGTCAGTTTCGCTTTTACAAAGAAGACTTCCTATAGGATACAGCAGAGCGGCCCGCCTTATAGACGCCATGGAGATGAAGGGCTATGTAGGGCCTTACGAGGGCTCCAAACCTAGAGAAGTGCGTATAACCATACAGGAATTTATGAGACTTTTCGAAAACGGTGAAAACAAAGAAACAACCGCGGCCGAACAAAAAACAAGTAAAATGGATGACCCGATGCAAACTCTACTCAAGAGGGCGGAGGCCGACTATCAGAGATCTATGCAAAGTGAGATCAAAAAAGATCAATCAAGGGGTGCAAAACGGTGACTCAAACCGAAAACAGGCCTGTTACAGTGGAGGTTATGGGAAGCCTCGTTTTCTACTTGTCGTCGGAGTTTAGAGACGGATTTAGGGCCCGAGCTTTGGTGTGGCCCGGGGTAACCCTTGGCCAGGTTCCAAAAATTCTGGGAATCCCGTCAGATCAAATCAAGGTGTTCTTGGTAAACGGCGAAACAGTCGCCGACCACTCGTATGTTTTGCGTCCCGGGGACCAATTGCTTATTGAGCCGAAAGATATCTAACAAACGCCTCAGGGTTTATCAACGTCAATTCCGATGTAATGGTGACCGTTTGATTTAAGGCTTCGTACAGTTCCTCAGATGTGGCGCTTGGTCTGACTTGAAGCCCCAAGGCCAGCACGCCCGCCAAATAAGGTGTAGCCCAGCTCAGACCGCCGGAACCGAAATAAGTGTAGGATTCAGCCGAATCTATACCCATCAAAGTAAGATAGTCCGCCGGAATTGCCAATGTGTTGTCGGGAGTCTTGGACAAAGCATCAGCCCATTCCGGGAAAGTGGCAGAATCCTTGTAATATGCCATGGTGTATATAAATGTGTCTATAGCCTCTGCTTGCAGGGCATCCAAGTCCGGGGCTTCGGTCAATAGCTTGATTAACTGCTCGCGGGCCCCCTCCCAGGAATCAACCTTTGAAGCCAGTAATTCTTCCATAACTTCTTTCTTGGCCATACTCCATGACCAAGGTTTGTAGCTTGACGGGTCATCCCGGTCACAGGTGGGTTGGGCGCCGGCCCCGGTAAAGTCCAGGTCTGACATTCCGGGATAAACTGTAATTATCCCTTGATCTTTGGCGTTTTGTATAGCCCCAAACCAACCCCTTGCCCCGCCCAGGTCCTGGATCAAAGCATCAGGATCTATCCCTTGAGACACGGACAAAACGCGGATTCTTTCCTGTTCAGGAAGGCCCATCTGCAGTTCCAGCAGCTCTTCCATGGCTTTAGAGTATAGCTCGTATGGATAAGGGCCGTCGGGCACCGCAAAATAGTAAAGATGCGCCTTAGGCGCCACCCCGTTTTGTCCCGCCAAAATACCGGCGCAAGCCGCGCCGTGAAAATGCGCATCGCTTATTCCCGGATCGTCAGGGAGAACCTCAATATATGTCATATTTTCCGGATATGCTTGGTGCTCTTCTGGAATGGGCTTGTCAAACACTGCTACCGAAACACCGTAGCCTGTAACCCCTTGTTCATGTAACGAGTTTAAGCCCAAACCAAGGTATTTTCCTTTTTCAAGAATACTTCCGGGAGTCGCCTCAATGGGGATTTTTGAAGTGTCGGGCCAGGTGGTAGACGTGTCGAAAGTAAAAGTGTACAGAATATTCTCCAAGTTCAAAACATCTAGGGCCGACCCATCGCGCCCCGCTAGGTTTGCGAACCTGTATGACCGTATAACAGGATCAGGAACCCCGGAAAAAGGGGAAACGGAACCGTTCATGCCCCACAAATAGTACCAAGCTGTGGCTAAAGACCCTGCTACCATAACAATGACCAACACGGCCACTACCGCTTTTTTCAATTGGAGCCCCCCGCCTAAGTGTTCCAAAATAGATTCGTATGTTCAGTATAACAAAAGGAAATAAAGTTAGCCGTTGCGAACCATCAAAAAGGCAGTGTGTGTAAAAACGCAATAAAGGAGATATACCCGATGTATAGAAAACTGAGACGGCAAGACAGAGAGATATCAGATGCTGAGACTTCTGTGTCAATTTTGGAGACAACCGATTACGGCTTTCTGGCAACCGTCAACGCGGACGGAACCCCTTACGTGATCCCCTTGAACCACGCCTATGTAGACGGGCACATAATAGTTCACGGAGCGGAAGAAGGACAAAAGCTTGACAACATTTTGAGGAACCCACATGTATGCTATTGTGTTTGTACCGACTATTTCTTCTCAGCCCAAGGCCCTACAATGCGCTACAAAAGCGTGATAGTACATGGTGAAGCCGAAGTTATCACAGAACCAAAACTAAGACACTCCTTAATCATGGCTTTTTCTGAAAGATTCATGCCGGGGCAAGATTTGTCCTGTACCGATGATGAATATCAAAGGGCCGCCATCATCAGGATTAAGATCTCACACATTACGGGTAAGCAGAACCTGGGAAAAGACGCATAGGATTTGTGCGAATAAAAAAGGCACAACGCTCCGGGAGCGTTGTGCCTTTAATCCTAAATAGATCTCACGGAACCCGTGCGCTTTAAGGCGTAACCGCCGGAAAACATACCTACCCCGGCGACAAAACATGCCAAAGCCACGAAATTAAGGGCGCCGGCCAAATAGAAACTACCATTAAAAGACCCGGTTGCGTTGGCTACAAAACCCGTTATCGCAGGCGCCAATATCATGGCAAGCGCTCCGGCGGCATTGAATATAGCGAAGATGGTGCTTCTGTTTTCGGCGGGCGCGCTCTCCCCGACAAAGTACACAAGACTTGGATCTAGCACCAGTTTTCCTGTGGCGCCATACAAGGCAAGGGCGACAGCGAGGAATGCAGTGTTTCCTGTCATGGGTACCATGATTATTGCCAAAGTTGACAAAGGCAACGCAACCTTACTAACTAAAGTTTTGTCCTTGAGTTTTCCAAACAGTAACCCGGCTATTACTGTGGACGGCGACATTAATAGCGCCATCATTACGGGCATTGAGGTTGCCAAAGCCCCTTCAACACCTCTCACGGTTTCCAGATAATAAGGAAGCCAGGTCAGCATACAGTAGAACCCGTACATGGTGAGAAAGTGCGCACCGCACATAAAAGCCAAGAAAATGGGCGACACTTTTGTTTCGGCCCCGCCATTGTAAGCGACGGTTTGTTTTTGGAAAACTTCCGCTTGCGGGCCGCGCCTAAGCTTCACCGCGGGAACCAACGCCAGCACTGCCCCTATAAACGCCAGTGAAATCACACCCAATATCACAAAGGGCATTCTCCAGCCGAAGCTGCCGGTTGAAAGCGCTTTCCCCACAAAAAACCCCAAAGCACTTCCCAGGCCGGCCCCGGCTACTGTAATAGAGGTGCCAAACGCCCTTTTTTCTTTTGGAGTAACCACGCTGATTATGGCTTGTTGACACGCGAAGTAGGAGGCCTGTCCCGCCCCTGTGAGTAGACGGGAGATTAGAAACTGCACATGATTCTGGGACATAGAACCCAAAATAAGCCCCACGGCCTGAACCCCGAACCCCACCATGAGCATGGTACGCGCCCCGAACTTATCGCCGAAGAACCCTGACGGAACCTGCAAAATTGTATAGCTGAAAAAGAAAGATGAGCTCAAAATGCCCAACCACGATGTAGATAAATGCCAGTAATCACCGATCTCTTTAAGCGCAGACGACAGCACTGTCCTGGTTGCATAAAGAAGTAACCATCCGGCAGCCAAAACCATAACACAAGCTACCCAATTCCTAGACGATTTTTGCACCGTAATGCCTCCAGCCGGCTGAAATCAGACGTCTGAATTATACGCCTGCTAGCCCCCGAGTGCTATACCCCCTACCCTCCTGTCGGAACCACCCAACAGCGTACCGGAACGAGGGTCCTGCATAATCATCTGCGCTCCGCCCCCGCCTCCCCATTGACTTAGGGCACGGACCATATGGCCTTTTTTCTTCAGCCCAATAATCGACGTTTTGGGGAAACGGGATTCCAGCCTGATTTGAGAAGGTGCGCCCAACCCTATGACATCCGTGCCCGGCACGGATATCCACCTGGGATAATCAACCGCATCTTGAGGCCCTGCCCCATGGTCGAGCATGAGGCTTAGCATTTGCATATTCCATTGAGGTTGGCCGTCGCCTCCGGGCGTTCCGCCTACAATAAACGGTTTCCCGTGTTTTTGAACCATGTAGCAATTAAGCGTGTGCATGGGGCGCGTTCCAGGCCGAAGGCTGTTGGGATGGCCCTCTGTAAGTACAAATGACCTGCCTGCCCTGTTGTTCAATATGACACCTGTACCGGGAATGATTAAGCCTGAACCGAACTGAAACGCAATACTATGAATGAAAGTGCAAGCGTTACCTTGGGCATCCCACGCCACGAAAGACGTAGTGTCGTCCCCCTTGTTACCGACTTCTTTTACGCTATTTTCTGTTTTGTTGATGTTTATTTTCCGCGCCATTTCATTGCCGTAGCCTTTTGAGATAAATTTGGATACGTCAAAATCGCAAGACTGTGGATCCCCCGCATACAGGTTTCGGTCTTTAAAAGCTATCTTTTTTGCCTCAACCATTAAGTGTATGGCATCGGCGCCATCGGGTTCCATATCATCAAGATCGAATTGTTCCAGAATATTCATCTGCTCCAATACAATGAACCCTTGTGACACAGGGGCAGTCTCCAAGATGGCATAACCGCGATAATCGGTTTGCAGCGGCTCATAAAAAGCGGGCCCTTCTTTGTCCATAAACCGCGCAAACTCAGCCCCGCTAAAAGCCCCCTCTGTTTTGCGGTTTAAGGCGTAAAACCTGTGTGCCAGCTCCCCTCTGTAAAAATAGGAGGCGCCGTGCCGGCCAAACTGTTCCAAAGTATCGGCCAGATCAGGCCTAAGCAAGACATCACCCGGCTTCAGAAAGCGCCCTTGCGGCATAAAGATCCCCCCAATTTCGGGGTACTTATTGAGTTTTTTCTCTTCAAGGGCTATGGCCCTGGACAATTCGGCGGAAACTGGGAAACCTTCCCGCGCGACCTTTACCCCGTATTCGAAGCACTTTTCCAGCCCCATACTGCCAAAACGCCGTGCGGCCATGTGGAAAACCATAGGGGCCCCGGGAACAGCCACCGAATGAATGCCATCCTGAGGAAGCAATTCGCCCACGCTTTTGTACTTGTCTATTGTGGCGTCATCCCCCGCAAAACCGCTTCCGTTTAGAGCCACTGTGGTTCCTTTTTGGGCATCGTAATAAATGAAGAACGCATCTCCCCCGAGACCACACATTTGGGGCAATACCACGCTTGTGACTGAAGCCATGGCGAGACAGGCATCCATTGCGTTGCCTCCAGATCGCAACACCTCCAAACCCGCGAGGGTCGCTTGGGGGTTTGGCGCCGCCGCCATGTACGACTTGGCAATAACAGAACCGTTGTACCTACTGTCAAACGACACGAATTCTCCCTCCTTTATGCAACCGCCATCTTTTGAAACCTGACACAACCTTTTGTAAGTTTTTATGTCATCGGGAGCCATATAATTCACGTTTGGCCTTTATGATCTGGCGCAAGAAAAACGCTACCCCGTCTTGATCCTGGGACAGGGTAAATCTGTCAGCCACTTCGCAAAGGGCAGGAGAAGCGTTGGCCATGGCAACGCCCAAGCCGGCTTTTTGCAGCATTTCAATATCGTTATCCCCGTCGCCCACTGCCGCCATGTTTTCCAACGGTATACCGGTTTTTTCGCTTATGACCCGCAGGGCGTCGCCCTTATTTGCGTCTCTGTCCAAAATCTCCAGGTTCCTTCCGTGGATAGGAACATACCTAAGCTTGTGACCAAAACTCGCATATAGCATGGACTCTAGTTGTCTTGTGCCCGAGGGGGGCCCATGAACGCACACATTGCTCACCAAACCGGCCAAGCCAAGAATTTTGTCCCGGCCAACGACCCTTCTTTGAAACCGGGGGCTAACTCCGGCCAGCTTAAATAATGCGTGTCTTATTCCAGACGAACTTTTGCCAAAGCTATTTTGAAACTGTGATGGGATAACACGCCCTTCTTTCAAATGAACGTAAAAGGGCATGCCCTGTGCTTCTATGAGCGCGACCACACAGCGGTACAAATCTGCGTCTATGGCTTGAAACATCCATTCTTCGTTTGATCCTCCGCCCGCGAGCACATGGGCTCCCCCGGAGGCTATCACCGGCCCACTTGCGCCTACCCACCTTGAAACCCGAAGCGCATCCATAAACGGCCGGCCCGTGGATATGCATACCCCAACGCCCATCCTAGTTACTTCCTTTACCGCTCTCTTCGACGTTAAAGAAGGCGTGCCGTCGCTCCGAAACAAGGTGCCGTCGAGATCCATGGCCACAAGCCTTATCCCAGATAGCTCAGAATCGGTCATACAAAAGCCCCGCATAACAGCGCAAAGCCAATTTAGTGCCGGGTATCAGAGAATCGATCATGAGAAACTCAGACACCTTATGGGCATCTTCCGATACTTTGAAGCCGGTGGTAACAGCGGGCCAGCCTCGTGACAGGGGGATGTTAGAGTCGGTGCTGCCCGCGCCAAACTGTGGCTTTAGACCATGTTCTTTGAATATACCTGCAAGCCCTTGAACATATGGCGAATCCACAGGTATATGGCCTGTGGGCCGATCGCCCACAACTTCCACCGTATACGAAGTATTTGTCCGGGAGGACACGGCCTTCAAAATTGAAATCACTTGGGCCTCTAAATCCTTAAGCGCTTGCCCGCCTTCGGAACGCATATCCAGAAGCATTTCAGCCGATTCGGCTATTGAATTAATGGAATGCCCGCCGGAAATGACACCAACGTTGTAGGTGGTTTTGGGATCCTTGGGAACTTCAATCTTGGCTATTTCCCCTATGGCAGTGCCTAAACCGTGAATCGCGCTGGATTTGCCAAAAGCGCCGTAGCTATGGCCGCCCTGGCCCGCGAACTTGATTTTTAGGCGCTTGCTGCCCACACCAGCCACGGTCAAATGCCCCGAACCGCCGTCGATATTGAAAAAAACCAAGGTTTCGGGCAATGGCTTGAAACCGGCAAAATCATATTCTTCCACATGGTCGCAGAAGTACCGAGCGCCTTTGAGATCTCCAAGCCCTTCTTCGCCCACATTGGCCACAAGCAAAACCGGATGCGGAAGGGGTAGTTTTGAGGCGAGGATCTTGCCCAACAGAAGCATTTGTGCCACTGAAGCCGAGTTATCGCTTACGCCGGGAGCCCGAAGAAAATTACCGTCCCTTTTCACAGTTAGGTCGGTTTCCCTTGGAAACACCGTATCCAAATGAGCCATTGTTACAATGACTTTGGACTCATCCACTCCGGGCAAAAAACCTAAAACGTTGCCGACTTCATCGATTTTGACATGGGGAATACCAAAGGCTGTCATTTTTTTGCCCACAAATTCGCCGCGTTCCCGCTCGTCATGACTTGGGGCAGGAATCTCAGTTATCTGTGTGATAAGTTCCAACAGCTCTTCCAGGGAATCATCTATGTACGATATACCGTCTGCCAACAAACTTGTTTCATCGTGATTTGCCCGCGTCACTGCAAGTTTCCCCCTTTTAATCGGCTGACACCTGAATCCAACGCCGCTTTAGCCACTGCTTTTGCCACACAGGATACCACCCTCTCGTCGAAGGGGTCAGGTATGATATAGTCCGGCTTCAGTTCTTTGGGTGAAATCAGATCGGCAATAGCCCTTGCGGCCGCAAGCTTCATGGTTTCATTGATATCCTTTGCCCTGGAATCCAAGGCGCCCCTCATTATTCCGGGAAATGCTAAAATGTTGTTCACTTGGTTTGGGAAATCAGATCGTCCGCTTCCCACAATACTCGCGCCGGCCTCTTTAGCTTCGTCAGGGAATATTTCGGGGGTAGGGTTCGCCATGGCTATGACAACCGACTTAGGGGCCATGGATGCTACCATTTGCTTTGACACGATGTTAGGCGCTGACACTCCTACAAAAACATCGGCGCCCTCCATGGCGTCCTTTAGCGCTCCCTTTATCCTCCGTATATTTCCCCGAATAGCCGCTTCCTCTTTGAAAGGGTCCATTTCCACAAGCCTGCCCGGGTAAACTATACCTCTGATATCGCTCATAACTACGTCAGTCGCGCCCGAATCTAAAAGCAGGTTTGTCACGGCGACACCGGCAGCTCCTGCCCCGGAAACAACCACTTTTACTGAAGACAGATGTTTCCCCACTATCTTCAAAGCATTGGTAATCGCGGCCAAAACTACGACTGCCGTACCGTGCTGATCGTCGTGAAAAACGGGTATATCCATGAGTTGTTTGAGCCTTCTTTCGACCTCAAAACAACGGGGGGAAGCGATGTCTTCCAGGTTTATACCCCCGAAGGTGGGCTCCAACCATTTTACTGCCGCCACTATTTCATCTACGGATTTGACGCCAAGACAGATGGGAACCGCGTCGACACCCGCAAGGGATTTGAAAAGGACACACTTGCCTTCCATTACGGGCATGGCCGCCATGGGGCCGATATCCCCCAACCCCAGCACAGCTGTGCCGTCCGAGACCACAGCTATGGCGTTCCCCTTAAAAGTGTATGTGTAAACATTTGATTCGTCTTTGGCAATCTCCAAACACGCCTGGGCAACTCCCGGCGTGTAGGCCAAAGACAAGTCATGCCTGTTTCTAAGGGGAACCTTACTGCAAACCTCCAACTTACCTTTGTTCTTTCTATGTAACTCAAGCGCCTCGTCCTCTAAGGCCACATGTACCGCCCCCTATTACTTGGGTCATAAACGTCCCTGCCTATGCTATCCACACCTACTATTGCCGGGAAATCCACAACTTTTAATCTGAACACGGCTTCAGGCCCCAAATCTTCATAACAAACCACTTGTGCTTCAGCTACTGTTTTGCTAAAAAGTGCTCCCAATCCTCCAACGGCCACTAAGTAGACCGCGCCGTGCCGTTTTATGGCCTGAATCACTTCCTCGCTCCTGGAACCCTTACCTACCATTCCTTTCAGACCGGCTTCCAGTAGCCGTGGTGTATACGCATCCATCCTACCGCTGGTGGTAGGTCCAAG
>CAYPVF010000047.1:0-2500 GCA_964414105.1 uncultured Eubacteriales bacterium | reverse complement strand
ATAGCTTGACCCGGTTTTGGCGGACACGGGCCCGAGTAGAATACAAACTGACCGGAAACACAAAACGGAAGAACGGGTGGATTCTTTTGAAGCCCCTCCGCCAAGCGCTTATGGGCAACATCTCTTGCGGTATACATAACGCCTGTCAGTAAAACTTTTTCACCAGCCCGCAAGCTGTCCAAAACACTTTGAGACATAACTGGTATTGTGATGGGTTTGGCCCCATCCCAAGAATCGCCGAAATCTTTATGCCGCGCATTCTCAAAGTTGCCCGGGGCAGATTGTATAAGGGTTTGGCCTCCCGTTTCATCGGGGAGTATTAGAGCTTGGGCCCGCCTCGCGGCATGGCATTGAAGGTTAATTGCCACTGGTAGGGCGCCTATGTGTGTGGGAAATGTTTCTGCCGCCACCCACAAAGCAGTGGTTCTGCCCCCCAAACCCGCCGGGCCTATATCCAAAGAGTTTATAGCCTGTAGCATCTCTTTTTCAAAACCCGCCACTTGGGGGTCGTCATTGTAGACTCCAAGGGGCCTTGCCAACGCCTTTTTGCCAAGATATGCGGCGTGATCCATCATCCCCCCAACCCCAATGCCCACAACCAAAGGCGGGCATGCGTTGGGGCCGGACTTGCGGACAGTATCTATGACCGCGCGCTTTACGCCTTCAACCCCGGCCGAGGGGGTCAGCATACATAAAGCGCTCATGTTTTCGCTGCCGGTGCCTTTGGGCAGAACTGTAATTCTCAAATCGGACCTGCCTGCCACAATATCGGTGTGAATAACGGGCGGCGTGTTGTTCCCGGTATTGTCTCTGGAAAAAAGCGGGTCTCCTACGACAGATTTCCGAAGATATCCTTGGGTATAACCTTGAGCGACGCCTTGGCAAACAGCCTGCTTAAGATCGCCTGAAATTCGCGCATCTTGCCCTAGTTCCAAAAACACATGGGTCATGCCTGTATCCTGGCAAATCGGCATTTGTCTGTTTTTCGCGTCATCCGCATTTTTCAACACCATGCCCAACACATCCCTGGCCATGATGTTGTCTTCGCCTTTTATGGCGTTTTCTATAGCGGCCCTCACGTCCTTTGGGAGTATGGTGGCGGCCAGAATGCAAAGCTTTGCCACAGCCTCAGTTACTACTGACGACTCTATGGTTAACAACCGGCATCCCTTCCTTCTGTGTAAAGCTTCTTATCCATGATGCCACTTACCAGAAGCATTTGTCATTGGGCTCGAAACAGATTCGCCAGTGATATACTACAAGTGACAGTCTTCGGGGCAGGGTGAAATTCCCGACCGGCGGTAATGTCGCTGCGGTCTTTTATCGCAAGCGGCGAGCCCGACAGCCCCATCAGCCGAATCCGGTGAGATCCCGGTGCCGCCGGCAATAGTCCGATTGGGAGAAGGCTGGGGGTATTTTTTTACCCTCATCCCCCGAAGTAACGTCCAATAGGGGGGAAAACATGAAGGACAAAAACCTCATCAACTTGGTCGTAGCCGCGCTTTTGGCATCTTTGGTCATGGTCTCTACTATGTTTTTCAAGATTCCCACTGTTACAGGGTATGTCCACTTGGGAGACGGCGTTATTTTCGGCGCCTCTTTGGCGTTGGGCCCCGCCTTAGGGGCCGCCACAGCTTCCGTGGGTTCAGCCCTGGCAGATCTTTTGTCCGGTTATGCGGTTTGGGCGCCTTGGACTTTTTTCATTAAGGGCGGCGCCGGCATAATCGCCGGGTTTTTGGGCCACGGGCGGAAAAAGATCGTTCAACTTACGGCACTTGTGGCGGCTTCATTGTGGATAATTGCGGGATACGCCTTGGGAACTGCTGTTATCTACAGACCGGCCTCAAGCGCAGCTGTTTTGGGCGAAGTTCTGGGAAACGTGGCTCAGACGGCGTCCGGGGTAATCATCGGCCTTTATTTGGCGCCGGTGCTTAAAAAAGTTGCAAAGCCCAAAAGCTGAGAAACTGTGCCCCCTTTTATGCAAAAGGGGGCATGTTTATCGTGACGAAAACGATAATTGTTTGAGGCTGCCGATGGTTTCCCGAGCTTTTTCAACAATGCCTAAGATAATATCTTCACAGGTTTCCTCTTCCTTGACCATGGCTGATATTTGACCGGCCATAACTGACCCATTCACAACATCGCCATCTACAACCGCCGCCCTTAATCGCCCGGCGCCAAGTTGTTCAACTTCATGAGGCGCGGCACCCTTTGCTTCAGCCTCCAAGAACCTTTTGGCCAGTCTGTTATTTAAAACCCGCACCGGGTGGCCCGTGGATGCCCCGGTTACAACGGTGTCTCTATCCCTGGCCGCCATGATAGCTTTTTTGTAGTTGGGATGCACCGTACACTCTTTTGCGCAGATAAACCTGGTACCCATCTGAACGCCTGCTGCCCCCAAAGCCAAGGCGGCGGCAAGACCGCGGCCGTCAAAAATACCCCCCGCCGCGACCACCGGAATATTCACCGCGTCTACAATCTGGGGTACCAAAGGGAATGT
>CAYPVF010000046.1:6074-13904 GCA_964414105.1 uncultured Eubacteriales bacterium | reverse complement strand
GTTTTCGCGTCGGTCTTCTCCGTATACTTCGCCGCCGTTACGGAAGTGATGGCTTTCGTCAATCACGACGAGGTCGTAGTTTCCCCAGTTCAGCCTGTCGAGGTCAAGCCCGTTGGATTTGCCTCTTTCTCTCGAAAGGTCGGTGTGATAAAGAACATCGTAACGGAGGCGGTCTGAAGCTATTGGGTTATTTACATAGTTGTCCTTGAAGGTGTTCCAGTTGTGGGATAGCTTCTTAGGGCACAGCACAAGCACGGAGCGGTTGCGGTTCTCGTAATATTTGATAACCGCCAAAGCCGCGTCTTTCTGGAAGGCGTACAGCATACTCCAAATCTTGCTTTCTTTGAAGCCCGTAGCTTCATTGGGCAGCACATCCTCGGAGATATCCTCCAAAAATTCGTTGAATATGTTGTAAATCGCCACGAAGTAAATAAACTCGGGCGCATTTTCTTTGTAAGCAGCTGTTATGCCGTCTATGACCTGTTCGGTTACGTCCTGCATCAGGCTGGGGTCGTTCCAAATCTGATCAAACATGCGGATGAAGTCATCCGAAACCGGGGAGAACATCTTGGTCACAGGGTTAATAATGTTGTTTCCGCGCTCGCAGCCGAGATCCGCGGTGGTAAAGCCGTTCAGCGGCATGTAGGTCATGCGTTCCGTTCCGACAACGTTCATGAAGCTACTGATGTTGCCGCTCGTCAGGTTAGAGCGGAACTGCACTTTTTTGCGAATCCAGTCGGCGCACTCGCGGGCGATAGCTTTCTGAGTGAGCTCATTGCGAAGCTTTACTTCAAACTCCGTACCGTATAGCGAACGCTCGCGGTCCAGCCGGGGTATGTAGAACTCTCGTTTTTCTTTGGGAGCCTTTTCCCGAAGAAACGTCGGTGAGGTAAAAATAAAGCGCAACTCATTAATGCCGTCAAGTTGTTTCTTTAGGACTTGATAGGCGTAGATGGAGAAACAGGCAGCCGCCACCGACAGCTTGTCCCCTTTATTGATAGCGACCGTCAAATCATCTTTGACGGTTTTGCTCACATTGTCGAGCATCTCCGGCATCTGCATACTGTTCAATTCCTTAAATTGTTTACATTTATTCTTTGACTTTGCCCTCGCGTATCCATTTGTCTACTTCTGAGATTTTGAACTTATAGCGTTTGCCCGCCCGGTAATACGGCAATTTGCCTTCTTTGACCCAGGTCCGTACAGTGTCTTCACTCATGCTGAGGTGAACGGCTATATCTCTAAGGTTTACCCATTTTTCCGGTATCAAGTTCACAGGCTCATCACTCACTCTTGAATCCTCCCTGATTTCTACTGGATAAATTACCACTATTAGCTAGGGATGACAAGAGTTAGTTCCGGTTTGCTGCGGATACGTGTGGATTGCGTGGATGTAAGCATACTGAAGGCTGCTGCTGTCCGCCAATTGGCTAATACAAAATTCAAGGGGTAATCTTGGAATGCTGATGGGGAAAGGGGCCCTACACTGGAAAGTTGGGTCAAAAAAGATGCCAATCTGTAGCCTCTAATTATGCTTATTAGCAGATATTATTTTTATACAAAAAGCAACCAATTTACTCCAAATTTGTCAACAAGACCGAATATACAAGAACTCCATTCACAAGAACCTAACGGCATATCTATTTTTGCACCGTCTTTAAGAACATCATATGCTTTTCTTACGATTTCTTCATTGCCTTCGCCGAAATGAAAACAAAATTGCATTGTATTTCCAATAACAGTTTTTGAATTTCGCTCCATAAACGATACACATTGACCAAAGACTTTTATTTCTGCGTGGGCTATTAATTTGCTTTCGGAATCGCG
Organism: uncultured Eubacteriales bacterium; assembly: GCA_964414105.1. Lineage (GTDB taxonomy): Bacteria > Bacillota > Sulfobacillia > Fermentithermobacillales > Fermentithermobacillaceae > JAXGZG01. Next base: position 12,077 of record CAYPVF010000046.1, on the reverse strand, counting down.
ATGTATCGCGTCAACTGTCGCGCCAAACGCTTTTTTGTAAAACTCGATTGCTTCGTCACAACCTTTTAAGTATAGTTGCAACATAGTCCTTTTCATGGTTGACCTCCTAATATATAAATTTTCTACGTTTTCCATTATAGTAAAAATACTGCCGTAAATCAGGTTTCAGATTTTACGGCAGTATTCGACAAAAATATATGGTCGGGGCGACTGGACTTGAACCAGCGGCCTCATGGTCCCAAACCATGCGCGCTACCAAGCTGCGCCACGCCCCGACACACTTTCTATTATACGGGGATTTAGCGTCAAGTCCAACATTAAGGGTTGAGCAAATTGCTTTCTGCAAGCGCCAGCCCCGTTTTGGTTTTGAAATTGGTTCGAACCCTGATGTTCATTTCCTCTGGTGTAATGCTCGATTTTTGTCTGTGCAGGTTCTCTAGAAGGTCAGCTTCCCATTGAATTTGAAAATCGATTCCGTCGATCACTTCGGGCGAATGGTGGTGTCCTACGATAAAAGCAACTCTATCCACGGCTTCATCTGGGTAGCCGCATTTTGTCAGCAATTGTCGGGCCACCGCAGGCCCCTCAAGTTCTTGGTACTTGGCCGACGCCGAACCGTGTTTTCGCAAAGCCTCAACAGCCCCGATGTCGTGCAAAATAGCTGTGGCAGAGATGGTATTTTGCATCTCTGCCGACACGCCTTCTCCTTTTGCGATTGTTTCGGCGTTGGCCAAAACCCTCATGGTGTGCTCTACCCAAAAAGGGGTATCCCGGAAAACTTGTTTCATTTCGTCGACAAGTTTCTTCTCCTGCATGGTCTTTTTCCTCGCTTCTAACAATGCTTAATCTGCTGCTTATTCCGGCGAAGATGTGTTCTCTAGCGCAGGCTTAGGGGCACAATTCCGTCGACGACTCCGATGATTAAGGATGCGACTAGCGCCCCCACAAGCGACGCGTCCACTGAATTAGGTATAAGGTATTGCGAAATGTAAATGATGACGGCGCCAAACACGAATGAGAAAAAACCTTTCCGTCCGGTCGACATTCTTCGCCCCGATAATTTTTGGGCGACATAGCCCAACAGGGCTATGACAACCGCCGTTTTGACAGCTCCCCAAAAACCGAACACGATAAATCCGGGAACAACCCAACCGCAAAACATGAGAACCAAAGCTGAAATTGCCAAGGTTACTATCGCACGCAACAGTGCACTCACCTCCCAGTTCTATATAGTCTGTAAGTGGGCTGGCAATTCCACAGTTGAAGGTTCAAACGGTGATTTCTTTCCATTTGCCGGTGTGGAACCGCCAACGAAACAAAAGCGATCTTACGATGAGGTCGGCTGACATGGCGTACCACGCGCCGGGGAGTCCCAAGTTCATGTAAACCGCCAAAATGTAAGTAAACACGACCCGGATGCACCAGGAGCTGACGCCGGTTATGTACATGACCCACGCGGTATCGCCCGCGCCTCTGAGTCCGCCGGACATGACATGGTTTATCCCCATAAAGGGTAAGGCAGCCGCGATAATTCGCAGCACCGTGGCGCCCATATGTGTGACTTCGGGATTGTCTAAGATGAAAAGGTGTATGACAAAGGGAGCTCCGAAAAAGAGAAGGACACCCCCAACCCCCATGGCTATGGCTGCAAGCTTTCTAGCCTTTATGGCAGACTGTTCAGCCTTGTGGTGGTCGCCAAACCCAAGGTATTGGCCTACCAAAGTGGTCGTAGCCGCGCCGAAACTGAACCCGATGGTTAGGGTTATGGATTCTATCCGTAAGGCAATTTGATGCGCTGCGTAAGCGTTGGTTCCAAGCCCCGAAATGGCTCTGGTGTAAAGGATCTGCGCGCACCTTAGCACCAACCTTTCGCCGGATGCGGGCATCCCTATTCTCAGCACGGGGGCCAAAGCCTCTTTGTTCGGCTTGAAAGACCCCTTGAACCAATCGCTTAGAGGATTTTTCACGCTTGTGGTCAGGATTATTGTAACAACCATTCCGCACAACCGGGCGAACGCCGTGGCAAGCCCAGCCCCTGCGGCGCCCATTTGGGGAAATCCAAAGTTCCCTCCGATGAGGACATAGTTTCCGCATACGTTGACGATGTTCACAACGGTACCCACATACATAGGAAGGCGTGTGTTGCCGGCGCCCCGCAGTGCCGCGGCGAAAGTCATAGTGATGAATTCGAAAAACAGCGACATCCCTTTCCACCAAAAATACCCTATGCCTTGCGAAACCACATCGTCATCGGCGCCCATAAGCCGCAAACTGGTGCCCGCGCCGGCCGACAGCAGGATAAACGCGATTATGCCTATTGCGGCGGCCACCAATAATGATTGTCTCAGCGCTTCCTGGGCCTCGTCTGATTGTCCCGCGCCTATTCTGCGCGCTACAACAGAAGTGGTGCCCACGCGTATGGCCTCAAAGAAGCTGGTGGCTATCATGGATATTTGGTTTGAAAGCCCTACGGCGGCCACAGAAGCCGCGCCAACCCGGCCCACCATTGCCATGTCCGCGGCGTCCACAACGGATTGCAGAAGCCTTTCAGCGATAAGGGGGCCCGCAAGTATCCATAAATTTTGTTCGATAGTGTGCCTAGCCAGGTCGAGGGTTCTGGAGCGGGAAGCTTTAGGAGGAGGCGTTGTTTCGTCCGCCGCTGAATCACATTGTTCTGTCTCTAAAACTTGTTTTTGAGCCTCATCGCTTGAATCTCCCATAAACGCCACTACAACACCTTTTTCCTATGTACTGTTTGAAACTACTGTAGACGAAACTAATACGATCATATTGTTTGTTGCAAAATAGTTCAACCGACAGGGCCCAAATGCCTCAGGCGCCGATTTATTGGCTCATACAATTGTATTGTGTGCAGTAGGAATTATGGGTTCTTTGGAGAATCCCAAATCTTAGAGGCTCCTTTTCAAGCTATTGGGCCGAAGCTCAAACAAAGTTGAAGGGAGTGAACCTGGTGAGGGAGCCGCCCCCTACATAACAATGAGAGGGTAAACCAGGAAATCGCTATGTCTGTAAATCCTAATATCACCTCGCCTGAGAAGTTTTTTGGCTTCACACTTGGAAGCGACCGAAAAATGGCACGCTGGGACAAAATAGTTGAGTATTTTTACGTTTTGGACAAGGAATCGGACTGCATCAGAGTTGAGGAAATGGGAAAAAGCACCGAAGGACACCCTTTTTTGGTGGCATACATTTCTTCCGCCGAAAATTTGGCTAACTTGGAGCACTACCGTCAAATAAACGGCAAAATAGCCGACCCCCGCGGTTTGACGGAAGATGCCGTAAAGAAGTTGGTGGCCGAAGGAAAGTCTGTCGTATGCCAAACCATGAGCCTACACGCCAACGAAATAGGCGGAACCCAAATGGCGCCCGAATTGGCGTACGACCTGTTGGCTCGCGGCACCGACGACAACATTGCTATTCTGGATAACGTCATTTTCCTGCTTGTTCCGTGTTTTAACCCGGACGGGCAAATTATGGTCAACGATTGGTACAACAAATGGCTAGGTACCGAGTATGAAGGAACTGGGCTGCCTTGGCTGTACCACAAATACGCCGGGCACGACAACAACAGGGATGCGTTTGCCCTTAACTTGGTGGAATCCCAGTATGTGGCTAAACTCGTGTTCACCGATTGGCATCCCCAAGCCTACCAGGACCACCACCACATGGGCTCAAGTGGCGCAAGGCTGTATATAGCGCCGTATTCCGATTCCATAAGGCCCCATGCGGATCCGCTAGTTTGGCGGGAAGATTCGTGGTTTGGGGCTCACATGGCCTATACGTTGGAGGAGCACGGCAAGACAGGCATTCTTAACGGCGCGCAGTTCCCCGGGTGGGGCCACTACGGCTTCCACTGGCTCACTACGCACCACAATATAGCGGGGATGCTTACCGAATCGGCAAGCGCGAAGTTGGCAACCCCCCTGTATATCCATCCCCATCAGCTGAAAGGCGCAAGCCCCAAGACTATGCCCGAGTACGAAGCGCAAACCAATTTTCCCCACCCCTGGCCCGGCGGATGGTGGAGGCTTCGGGATATAGTCGAGCAGCAAAAGATATCCGCTTGGGCGCTTTTGGACATTTGCGCGAAATACAAGGAAAAGGTGCTTTGGAACGCGTATCTGAAAGCGTCGCGTCAAACGGAAAGAGGGGCTCAAGGAAAACCGGTGGCGTATGCCATAACTCCTTGCCAAAACGATTCCCTTACAGCGCTAAAGCTGGTTGACCTTTTACTGGCGCAGGGTTTGGAAGTCAAAGTGGCCAAGGAGGCGTTTCAGGTTTCGGGGCGGGTGTATCCAAAGGGCACTTATCTAGTCCCCTTAGATCAGCCCAAAATGGGCGTGGCCAGAAATCTTTTGGGCCAAACTTTCTACCCGAATAATTACTGGACGCAAAACCCCGACGGGTCCCACATCATGTACGACACCGCCACCGATACCGTGGGAGAGTTCATGGGCGTGGATGTTCTTCCAATAGAAGACGAGTTCGAAGCCAATCTAGATGTAGTAAAATCGGTCTCCAGGCCTGTCAGCGATGTGTCTGAGTCTGCAGGCTACGTGCTTGATACCAGGGAAAACGACGCTTTTGTAGCTGTAAACCGGCTTATCAAAAACGGCTTCAATGTGTGGCGATTGGATGGCTGTGACACAAACGGTATCAAGGGTAATTTCTTTGTGGAAAGCGGGTCGGGTGTTCTTGAGGCCCTGCAAGGAATATCCCGTGAACTGGGTGTTTGTGTGACCAATGTCGACGAAGTGCCGGCGGAAAAACGTCGGATTGGAAACCTCAAGGTAGGTATGTACCAGCGTTACAGAGGCGGCAACATGGACGAGGGTTGGACCAGGCTTCTACTGGAGAAGTTCGAGTTCCCTTATGTCACCGTGACAGACGACGTCATAAAATCAGGTAAATTGAAAGATGAGTTCGACGTGTTGATTCTTCCTGCCGATAGGGCCCAGGCGATTCTGGGCGGCGAGGCTGCCAAAGCGGCGCCATCCCCGTGGCCGATGCCCCCTGTGCCCCCGGGGTACGAAAGCGGGCTTGGCCAAGAGGGTTCAGACGCGATCAAGGACTTTGTGGAAGCCGGCGGAAGGCTCGTTACCTTGGATGAAGCGTCAGATTTCGTAATCGACCTGTTCGGGTTAAAGGTGAAAAATGTAATCGCCGATACCACCTGGAAGGATTTCTATTGCCACGGCTCGACGCTTCACGCCAAAGTGAACAATGACCATCCTTTGGCTTACGGGATGCCCCAAGAAACTTTGGTGTTGAACATGGGAAGCCCCACTTACCAGATTACAGAGGCTTTCTCTTCCGATCGATACGAAATAATCGCGGAATACCCGGCCAAGAACCTGCTTCAGAGCGGGCTGCTCATAGGCGAACCCATAATAGCGGGCAAGCCCTGTATGCTGTCGGTGAAAGTGGGTAACGGGGAAGTAGTGTTTATCGGCTTTAGGGCGCAGTTCAGGTCTCAAACACACGGGACGTTCAAGTTCCTGTTTAACTGCTTATACTAGCGGCAGTTGTTCTATAGATTAAGCTTCGGGCCTGCGGTTTTCTACTGCGGGCCCCTTTTAACCGCCGCCGCGGATTTAGCCAAACGTTTCACATCTTCGAACGCGGCGGGGTGCTTTCGCGCGTCTCCCATGGCGTCGACTCCCCTGATTAGCGCGTCTCCCGAATATTCCATATCCAAAGCGTCAAACCAATACTTGACTGTCAGCACCGACCCCTGAAACAACTGAGCGCCGTTAGTGGCTCCGCACGATACAAAGTAGCCTCGACCCGGTTTCTCTCGCCACTTCTCTTTCTTTACGTACTTCCTGTTGAAAAACAACTGGCACCTATCTACCAGGGCCTTGAGCTTGGCCGGTAGTCCGTAAAAGTATACGGGGGCGCCAACCACGATAACGTCAGCTGAAGCCAGTTTGGGATAAAGGGCCTGCATATCGTCGTCTTGTATACACGGCCCCCGAAGGC
>CAYPVF010000046.1:0-6064 GCA_964414105.1 uncultured Eubacteriales bacterium | reverse complement strand
CGGCCGTATGTCCAGACGTCGCACGACAAATCTTTCAACGTTGAGGGCATCGGGAATAGTCGCGTTTTCGCCCATACTTTCTAAAAAGGAATCGACAAAAGCATCCAATAAAACAGAAGTGTTACCCGCTATTCGCGGACTTCCGTAAATTACCAGCACATTCATGGTCATTTTCTCCCCATCCACGTGAACGATTTGGCTCCTTATTTTATAACACAGTTTCGTCCGCATTCCCGGTTTTCAACATTCTGTGGCTGCAATGCGTTTTATAGCAACAATGTTTACTTCAACCTTGACATAGTTAATGTATCGTGTATATATTGGCCACATGGGAAGGGATTATATGAACAATCTTAAACGCATCATTCGCGCATACCGCGATCTTCTTGGTATCTTGTTTCCCCGCGCCCCCGTCATGGTGGTGTCGGTTTTCGTTGTTGCGTTCACTTTGGGGGGACTGCAATTCCTGAGCGTTTCTGTAAACAGGCGAGTGTTCGACATGGGGCTCGCTTTGGCCCGGGGCGAACTCACCTTCGATGCTTACGTGCCCTATGTAGCCATGTTTGTGGCCTTAGCCATAATTCCCGGCCTTTTAGACGATGTTTACATATACGGCTTTGTCGAGCCCAGAACGTTGCTGATTTTGCGAACGACATTTAAAGGGCGGATGCTTGAAAAACTGAGCCGCATGAAATACGAGCACCTGGAAAACCGTGACACCGTGGAAATAATCGACAAAGCATATCATAGGGCGGAGAATTCGGCGCGTCACCTGTTTCCCATGTACGTCACGAGCTTGCAGGGTCTGGTATTTGGCGTAGCCATCCTCGTTTATGTAGCGAGTATCAAATGGTGGATGATTTTGCCCATCGTCATCCCCGTTTTGGCCGAGACAATGTATGGGGCCAAGCTATCCGTCAACGTGTACGACGAGCTTGAGAGATATTGGGGCAAGGAAAGGGCGTACAAGACGCTTGGCGGCTATCTTCGAAACAGGGCTTATTTCGGTGAGCTGAAGCTATTTAACTCGGCCAAGCATCTGATCAATACCTACCGATCCCGATTGAACGCACGGAACAGGGAATACGAGAAATATTATTTCAAGCATTTGAGAAACAACTTTGTGGGGGATAACATAACCAAAATCGCAAAGTTCGTAAGCGCTGTTTTGGTATTGCATCTTTTTTTGGCCAAACAAATTACCATCGGGACTTTCATTGCTTTATCCTCTGTCATGCTCTCCGGGGTTTTTGAGAGCTTTCTTTGGTTCGCTACGGTTTTTCGGTTCAGCTATTGGCACATCAATTTCTTCGATTTCTACAATACATACTTAGATTTGTCAGAAGACGACGAATCCGGCATTTCCGCAAAGCCCGCTTCCACCCAAATCGAGTTTAAAGACGTTTGGTTTAGGTACCCTGGTACCGACCGGGACATTCTCAAAGGGATCTCGTTTACCGTAAAAGATGGCGAAAAACTATCGTTGGTCGGTGAAAACGGGGAAGGCAAATCTACTATCGTAAAACTGCTTTTGGGATTATTCAGCCCTGACAAAGGGGAAATATTGTTGGACGGGGTTCCCCTCGCTTCCTATTCCCACAAAGCGCGCACTGGCATTTTTGGGCCGGTGTTTCAGGATTTTGTCAGGTATTCGATTTCGCTGAAAGAAAACATCGGTATTGGGTCAATCGATAACGCAGGGGACGAAAAAGCCGTTGAAGCTGCCGCCCGAAAAGGCAAGGTTGACGTTTTTCTTGGGCAGTTGAGTGCCGGCTACGATACTCTCTTGGGACGCGATTTCCAAGGGGGCATCGATCTGTCCGGAGGCCAGTGGCAAAGAATCGCCCTGGCTAGAGCCTTCATGGGAAACAAGCCCGTTCTTCTTCTGGATGAACCCACGAGCCAGCTAGATCCCATCGCCGAAAGCGAGCTGTACAGGGAGTTCGCTGAAATGGCACACGGCAAGACGGCTATTTTCATTACCCACAGACTGGCGTCAACCATGATAACCGATAGGATTTTGGTCATTCAAAACGGCGTGGTCGCTCAAGAGGGAACGCATTCGGAACTCATGATGGAAGGCGGCCTGTACCAAGACATGTTCAACGCGCAAAAGAAGTGGTACATCAAAACCCCGATGACTGGGGGTGTGAGGGTTGGTTGAGGCAGATGTGTTGAAAGAACGTAAGGGCACCATAAGGCATCTGTGGCGGCTTTTTGTCTACGTGTTTAGCTCGGCGAAAGGTATCTGCGCCATATTTATTTCCCTCACTGTTCTGCTTAGTCTGTTGCGTCCCGTTTTGGCCTTCTTCTGGGGACGTTATATAGACTTGGCGTCTTCGCACCTCTCCGGCAAGACCGCGCTTCCCATGGTGGGCCTTTTGGCCGCGTATTATGCGGTGGGCTTCATCTGTCACCTCATAGAGCGCTACACAACGCCGGGCAGAGAGACCATAGAAGGGCTCGACATAGTCCAGATGAACCGTTTGCAGGAATTGTACCATTCCCGCCTGTTCGAAAAAATCGCTTCTTTGACACCCGAGTACATGGAGATTCCAAAAATCAACGACCTTATAAGCCGCGTGTTTGATTTTTCCAAAGAAGATTCTTCGGGCTTGAACCGAGAAGTAATGGTGATGGGATACAACGTGGTCGCCAAAGTGGTGAGCGTCTTGGGAATCGGCGCCACTTTGTGGGTCATACATCCGGTATTGGCGCTAATTGTGTTCATCGCGCCGATTCCCACCATATACACGACTTACGCGGGAAGCAAACTGCAATTCAAACTCATCAAAGATAATTCCGGGTTAAGACGGGAATTTGGCTATTACGAAACCCTCATGCTGGGGCCCGCGGCTAAAGAGATAAAGTCCCTGGGGCTTCATGGCTTCTTCTTGGAAAAATGGAAGCGGTTAAACGATGAATACGCCAAAAGGGAAAAAGACACACAAATCCGAAAAGCCTGGCTGCAAGTTTTGTCCAGCAGCATTTCGGCCACGGCGTTGGCGGGCAGCAATGTTCTGGCCATAGTTCTCATGACACAAGGCCGTATCAGTTTAGGCCAGCTTGGAAGCGTCATGGTTCTTGTGGGCGCGCTTATTTCGGATACGTCCATCTTGTTCACCTCGGCGGCCACGTTCATCTCCAAGAAAAACGAGGCCGGAGTGTTCTTCGATCTCATGGATCTCCAAGAACAACCAGAAACTGGCGCGACAATCTCGGATATACGGTTTATCGAGGCCGACGGTATTCGGTATCGTTACCCTTTGACCGATCGGTTTGTGCTGGACGGAGTAAGCATAACTATAAATGAAGGGGAAAAGGTAGCTTTTGTGGGCGAAAATGGCGCCGGCAAAACTACCTTTGTGAAAATACTTAGCGGGATGCTGCCTCCCAGTGAGGGGGCGCTTCGGATAAACGGTATCAATTCGGGCGATATTGCGCCTTCCGCAAGGTACGCGGCCACTTCGGCGGTATTTCAAGAGCCTGCTCGGTACAACACGTTTACTGTGTCCGACAATGTCCACCTAGGAGATCCAAGCAAAGAACGAGACGAAAACGCGATTCTTACCGCGCTGGACTCTGCAGGGTTTGACGGGCCCTCAGTAAATACCCTGCTTGGCAAGGATTTGGGCGGCGCCGATTTGTCCGGCGGCCAGTGGCAGAAGCTCGCCATTGCCAGGGGATGGTACCGAAACCGCTTGTTCATTATTCTCGATGAGCCCACCTCGAATCTGGATCCGCTTTCCGAAGCCAACATTTTCAAAGGGTATATTGACTTGTCTCGGGACCGAACGGTTATAATGGTGACTCACCGTATAAGCATAGCGTCCTTGTGCGATAGGGTGGTAGTGTTTAAGGGCGGCAGAATTGTTGAAGATGGTACACACGATTCGCTGATTGGGTTGGATGGAGAGTACGCCCGTTTACACAAGGAACAGGCTCACTGGTATGACAGGTAATGGTGAATCGCTGTTGACCTGTGCCAATCGTTTTTGCTAGAATGGTTCGTGCGGCACGGGGAGGCCGGGTCGCACTTTGGCAGGAGTGCGGGTGTAGCTCAATGGTAGAGCTCCAGCCTTCCAAGCTGGTGGCGTGGGTTCGATCCCCATCACCCGCTCCATAAGCGCCTGTAGCTCAGAGGATAGAGCACCTGCCTTCTAAGCAGGGAGTCGCAGGTTCGATTCCTGCCAGGCGCGCCAAAAATGGTAACAGTTTTGTGGTGGATGTAGCTCAGTTGGTCAGAGCACCAGGTTGTGGCCCTGGGGGTCGCGGGTTCAAGTCCCGTCATTCACCCCAAATTTGATAAGATATATGATTTTGCGCCCGTAGCTCAATGGATAGAGTTGCAGACTTCGGATCTGAAGGTTGCAGGTTCGACTCCTGCCGGGCGCGCCATTAGTGGGGCGTAGCCAAGCGGTAAGGCATCGGCCTTTGGAGCCGACATTCGTAGGTTCGAATCCTGCCGCCCCAGCCAAGTGGGCCATTAGCTCAGGGGCAGAGCACCCGCCTTTTAAGCGGGGTGTCGATGGTTCGAATCCATCATGGCCCACCAATTATATTTAACGCATAGGTTTTATTGCACAGGTTGTATGCGCGAGGGTGTCGGAATCGGCAGACGAGCTGGACTTAGGATCCAGTGCCCCTATAAGGCGTGGGGGTTCAAATCCCCCTCCTCGCACCATTTTGTTTTCCCGATTGATAGGAAGCAGCAAAAGTATCTTCTGTGAAGATGTCAAAACCGTGACTTTTTAGTAGCTCCGCGAACACACCATTCCCTTGTACCAATTTGTGACTAAATGTACCATCATAGATTTGCCCGAACCCGCAAGACGGGCTTCGGGCTTTCAAAATAGCTTTATTGCAACCGGCCCCAAGCCCTATTTCAAGAGCAATGAAAGCCCCGGACTCAAATTGTCGGGTTACATCCCGGCCAAAAATATCCTTAACCTTTTTTTCCTTTAGGCCCGTCACTACTTCCGAAGGCGGCCGTGGGACAGGAAGACCCCCAAGCGCCTCGGGGCAAACCGGCAGAACTTGGCCACGTTTGAGCATTTCAAGGAACCTTTTGTCTTGGAAACAAATCTCATTATAACGGCACAGGAAGTTGCACAGGCACGCAGAAATAAGATACGTTTAGATCACCTACTTTCGGAGGTAAGCCAATGTTTTCATATGGGTCACGCTGCTGTAAAGTATTCTTTGGTTTTGCGCTGATTTTTGTAATATGTTCATCACTTTTTGAGCCTTGTGCCACGGCTTTTGCCGCGTCTTCGCCACCGGAGATTAATGCCGAAGCGTATTTGGTAGCGGATTTCTTGACAGGGCGCGTATTATTGTCAGAAAACACTGAAACTCCCCTTATCCCCGCGAGCCTCACCAAGATAATGTCCATGTATATCGTGTTCGATGCCATTTCTACGGGGGAACTCAGTTTAAACGATATGGTAAAGGTGTCCGAACTCGCTTGGGCCACAGAGGGCTCCAAGATGTATATCTTGGTGGGTACGGAAGTCAAAGCGGAAGATCTCATAAAAGGTGTCACCGTCATGTCCGGTAACGATGCCTGTGTCGCTTTGGCGGAACACATTTCTGGAAGTGTTTCAAGTTTTGTGGATCGCATGAACTATAAGGCTAAGGAACTTGGCCTTTCCAGCGCGCATTTCGTTGACCCCCACGGGCTGTCCGACGATAACAGGATTTCGGCAGATGACCTAATGACACTTGTATCCTCCTATATTCTTGTTCATCCACAGGCGCTTCCTTATCACGCCTTAAAAGAATTTGCTTACACTGCCCCGGGGGAAAGAGAGATGGCGCCTCAGTTCAATCGAAACCGCCTTCTTTGGTCGTATCCGGGCTGCTATGGTCTGAAAACAGGTTTCACCACCAAAGCGGGTTTCAATATGGCTGCCCTTTGCGAACGCTCGGGCTTCCACACCTTCGTAGCCGTACTCGGGTCGGCCAAAGGCAAGTCCATAGACGCCGGCGAACGCGAACGCACTGCCATGGTAACGTCGCTGCTGGACTGGACATACAGTAATTTTTCCTACGTAGAAAAAGT
>CAYPVF010000045.1:1880-13924 GCA_964414105.1 uncultured Eubacteriales bacterium | reverse complement strand
CAACCACTGCCGGACCTTCCTGGCTTACCTTGGCTACTATCTCAAGGGCACTCATGACGCTGATACGACTTTCAAAAGGAGAAACGGGCACGAGAAGTCTTACCATCACAAGTGCCCACAAAGCGTACTGCAGGCGAAGACTGATCTTTCCTTTCAAAAAATGACGCACAAGAAAAATCACGATGATAAGAACAGAAGAAGTGATGACGACTTCAATCATTTCTTCCCCTCCTTGGCTTCAGCTTCGCGCAAGATGGCATACAGCTCCTGAATTTCTTCTTCCGTGAGTTTTTGCTTTTGAGTAACGGCGCTCACCATCATACTGACGCTTCCGTTGTACACGCGGTTCAAAAAATCGTCAGTTTCTTTGATGACAGCATCTTCCCGTTTTATGAGGGGATGATATACGTTCATTCCATCCTTTTCTTCGCAGCGGATAAGCCCCTTTTGGGCCATGCGGCGGAGCATGGTAAGGGTCGTGCTCCTTTTCCAGCCCACCCGTTCTTGCAGATACTCCGAGGCCTCCCTGCCGGATCTCGGCGAAGCATCCCACAAGCATTCCATCAAGTTCCACTCTGCTCCGGTCAGGTTGAAGGTATTTTTGGACACTAACTTTCACTCCACCTTGTTTACAATGTAGACATATCATAATCCCAAGGCGTTTACATTGTCAACACCAAAATCAGAAAGGTGCTTTGTAGCGGCCGCGCGTCAGCTGGGGTACGTTATATTATTTTCACAGTCATGTTTGCACAGGGTTTTTCGCGAAACACCATCTGCCATTCAACGGCATGTGTTCGGTCAAAATACAACGCGGAACACGCGGTGCGTAGTTTTCCCTTTTCGCCATCCGAGACTAATACTGAAGTCGGTCCCGCTGCCCCTCCAATGATGCCAACTGCACAACAGTTCGGCAGGACCGAAGGCCCGTTGGAGTGAACCTGTGTTTGACGGGGGCCGTCGCCATCGCCAGAATCGTGTACTGAAAAGCTTCCGCCCGGAAGATCCGGATGTACACTGTAGTTCATTACCGTACAGTGGGTGGGATACTCGCGGTTTTGGTCTTCCAATCGAGCCATTGGTATTTCCTGCGTCCGGTATCCGTGTACTGTCAGGCTGTGTTCTGCTCGCGATGCGGGATGGACAAAGTGGACACTCTCACCGAGTGTTGACACCCGAAAGTGCGGACCGCAAATTTCCACGGCGTCGTGTTTAACCGTGACACTAGTAGAAGAAATTTGCGGTTTCCTGGATGTTGCCCAAGGAAAAGCAGCGCGCCACACAGCCCAGCCCCAGGAAGGATCAAGCTTGTACTGCTCTAATACACCTTTCGACTCTACGCTATTTAGATCTGGTAAACATGGGTTCCAAGACAGACCGCACCCATGTACACTTGGGGTTTTCTTGCCGTTCACCGTGATCTCCAGACTAACATCAATCGACATTGGGTTTTCGGCTCTCATCTGCATTTCTTGCCTTTTACCGAAACTGCGGCCATCATTTTCCGAAGACAAGTTCCACTTGTCAACGAATCCGCGAATACTCTCCGCCGGAATCCGCACGCAGAAGTCGATTACCAGCCCTTTACCGCAGCTATATACGGATGGAATATGCCACAATCTGTTGTTCAGTATAAACTCCGCATTGATTGGAGTCTCTTTTCCGGGTCTCTGCCATGCCGGATGGCCCCGGCCCAAAAAATCACCGTCAAAATACACTTTCCACTGGGGAGGTTTCGGGTCCCTAAGGATGATGTCTTTGTAGCCGTCTGTAAACTTAATGCTGCTGTAGTCAAACCCTGTCTGCACAGCTTTGACGTACGCAAATGGGCATTTCATGGCTTCCAAATGAAGCCTCTCGGCGATAACACTTAGTACGAAAGATTGCTCTTCAGAAACTAGATTGTTCTCCAGAAAGGAGTCAAATTCAGGACGAGTCCAACCGTGTATCTGCTGTAGCGCCGCGGCATTTGGGCAGGCCATCAGAAGGCGTAAAAAGTCGGAAAAATTGCGTGCCAGCGGGTGCACATAGTGTCCGGGCAGGTTCATGGGGTTCACCGCAAATACCGTTTCTCCATATCCGGGAATGAAGCAAAAGTGAATGCCGTCCACACCTGCCCAACCGATAATCCTAGCACCTTTAGGCGTACAAAAATACTGACTCGCGTTCTCTCCCAGCTCTACACCAAGTGGCGCAGTATCAATGTTCAACCCAACGAATTTACTGTAAGCCGCCAATGTGATCAACCTTTCCGCCCTACCGGTAGGGTGGCGGATTGTAGGCTCGCGCGCCAAAAAAAGCGGCGAAATGCACACGCAGTTATTTGTACTGCACTTGGGCTTTTGACCTCAGCCCATTAAGCCATTGGGGAAGGGCTTCGTCGATCTTTTCGTCTTCATACTGTGCCCTTACTTCTTCCATGACATCTTCAAACACGGCCGGCCTTGCTTCTTTATGCCCGGTAACTTCTATAATTACCCACCCGTCTTCGGTCTCAACGGGTTGGCTCAATTCGCCCTCTTCCAACTCGAACGCTATCTGTCCTAGTTCTTCGTCGAGCCCGTCTCTAAACACCCAGCCCATGTCCCCGCCCAGGTCGCGGGTTTGGGCGTCGATAGATTTCTCTTTGGCGATTTCCGCAAAATCGCCGCCCTGAGCTACCTCGTCCAGAATGGATTGAGCATCTGTCTCACTTATTGACACTATCTGCCTCAAGGACACTAGTTCTTCTTCATCAAAATCCGCCTTATGCTCGTCGAAATAAGCCCGCAGATCATCTTCTGTGATCTCCATACCGGCCAAAAGCACTTTTTTGGCGCTGAAATACACTTTCCACTCGTCTTCAGCTTGCTTACGGGTCAAACCGTAATACGAAAGCACTTCATCAAATTGTTCCTCTGAGCCGTATTGCTCCAAGATGAAGCGGTCAACCTCAGTTTTAAGCTCGGCGCTACTCAGCGTCAGGTTTTTCATAGACGCCTCTTGCATAATAAGCGTGGAATCAATGAGGTTATTGAGGGCCTCCTGTCCGACCCTTTTGTACATTTCGTCGTACAGCATGGCTTTGGTTATTTTGGAATCGTTGACCACGGCCACCGTGCCACGCAGCGGTTTTACATACACCACAGTAGCCACTCCAACTAAGATAACACAGCCAATTAAGATCCATAGCACACTGTTGGACCTGTAGGTCCCTGTGACCGGCCTTGGCATGTACAAAATCTCCTCTCCGTTATGCCCTGCAATTGTGATGAGAAACACGGTTTGGCGTCGAAAATTGCTGTTAATACGGTACTTTCGGCGCGTCGCCCCAGAGCCTTTCCAGCCCATAAAAAGAACGTTCCTCGTCTTCGAACACGTGTACAACAACATCCCCGTAATCCAATAGGATCCAACGGGCCTGGGGGTAACCCTCGACATGGTTCGGCGCGCGCACAGCGGCCCCGTCTTTTTGCAGGCGATCCACCAACGCCTTTACATGCCTTTGGCTTGTGCCTGATGCTATAACGAAATAATCCGCTATAAACGTCATATCGTGAACATCCAAGATAGTTATTCTGGACGCTTTTCCTTCTTCCAAAGAAGACGCTACACAAAGCGCCGTTCTCTTCGCGGCTTCGCGTTGCTGCGCAGCCTCACCATTACCGCCCGTAGACTTGTTGGACTTATCTATCAGTGTCGCCCCCGTTTCTTTGATATTCATAAGCCTGGGCTACAAGCCCGGACTTATGATGGGCATCTTGAAATCTTTGCCGATGATTATAAGCACATCGGCTTCTTCCGGCATATCTTTATCCTTGGCTTTCAATCCTTGCGCTTGGGAACAAATGGACTTAATACCCCTGTGAACAAGCACTAGGTCGCCTTTCTTTTCGGAAACCGCCATTACGTCAGTAACAAGGTAGTCTTGCCGTTTAGCGTTCCCTACCGATACCACCTGGAATCCTTCGTTTCTAAGCACGGTTGCAAGTTTATCAGCCGCCCCTGTGATACCGCACCCGTTTTCCACCGCAACCTTTATGGACGCATTCCTTTCAAGATCGATCCCGTTTATAAGCCGATCTACCATTTTCTCGCTGTCGGAAGAGTTGTGAATCCAATAGCTTACTTTGGTTTCGCCTTCAACCCTGTCTTCGGGCGTACCCGGCAAAAGACCCATTTTTATATCCTCCGGCTCCATCTTCATGGCGACGCTCGACAGATAAAGCAGATCTTGCGTTGTCAGGCTTGTAGAAAAATACGGCTGCATATCTGCTATTAAGTCCGGTATTTTGAAAACGTTTCTAAGCTTCACTGCTTTTTGGATGAGGGCTTTGAGGAAAAGCTCCTGGGCCTTTATGCGGTCGATATCTCCCATGTCATACTCTCTGTACCGCACAAACCCCAAAGCCGTTTCGCCGTCTAGGTGCTGCGGCCCTTTTGGTATATTTATGAGCAAATCCTGGAACGGATCCCTGTAATACATATCCTCAGGCACATCGATGTCAATTCCGTCAAGCCTGTTAATGACGGCTACAAAACCTTCAAAGTCTACGCGCACATAGTGGTGTATGGGTATCTTTAGAAGCATCTCAACGGTATCAATGGCGAGCTGCGGTCCGCCCCAAGCGTGGGCATGTCCAATCTTCTGATAGTCGCTGATTTCCTTGGGGATGAACGCCCTAGTGTCCCTGGGTACAGAAAGAATTCCCGCTTCCTGCAAATCGGGATCGATACTTACCACCATCAATACGTCAGAGCGCTTCCCATCAGGAGATGATTTAGACCCTCCATTTACCCCTCCGTCGATTCCCATAACCAGAATGTTGATTCTCCCTTGAAACTCATCTTGAATTTCCGGAGGAATAAGGACGTCTGAAGGGTGAGTAGCGAATTTTATGAAACCAATAATAGCGCCGCCGCCAAACAAAAGCGCCGCCATAACAATGGCGCCAACAACATACAGCCACTGTCTCCTGCCGGGCGGTTGCACTTCTTCTTTTTGAAACACTCTGGTTTCTTCAACTTCGTTTGCTATTTCGGCCCTTTGGGCATTTCTTCTTGGTCTTCGATCTTTGCGAGATCTCATGGCATATCCCCACCATTTCAGGATAAACCGCCTGAGTATTTTTGCGACTTCTCTCAATTATAACGTGCGGCGGCACCCCGGGCAAAATATTCGACCCCAAAGAGCCAAGGGAAAACCGCCTAGTGCGCCCAGTAACTGGGGTATTGGCGCGGTTCTTAATTCTTAATGCCTTAGACGGTTTTTAGCGTTGTCAGTTCCGCCCCAATAGAAAAGCCTCCATACCCTGTGACCAGAGAAAGGAGGCAATTGATTCTGCCCTTCGCACCGAAAACGATTAGTACTTAGGCTGACGAGGCCTGGCCTCGTTGACGATAACTTGCCGGCCCCCCAAAACGGTGCCGTTTACGGCCTCAACGGCCCTTTCTACGTCAGCGTCGTTAACTTCTACAAAGCCGAACCCGCGGGACCTTCCGGTCGCCCGGTCAGTGATAATGCGACAGCTCACCACTTCCACAAACTGACTAAAAGCCTCAGCAAGTTCCTCATCAGTTGTGCTCCAAGGCAAATTGCCCACGTATAGTGTCTTCATTTTCAGGTTCACCTCCCCCCGGAGGTCTTCCATCTGCAACAACTCGTGACGGCACCCGACCGTAAACACAAATCAGACAAGCCAAAAAGGCCCTACCCTAATCATCAGGACGTTTTTAGGGGACTGGCAGATAAAGACGCTCCTTTTCTATGTAGTCCATGACTTGAACCGGAACTAAATACCGTATAGATTCACCACACCGCACCATTCTTCTTATCTCTGTGGAAGCTATGGCGAGGAGGGTTGTAGAAAAGACGTGGATTTTTGAAAGAAAAGTATCTCCAAGCGTTTCCCGCAAGTCAGTCAGAAAACTAAGGCTGTAACCGGGTCTGGAAACGGCGACAAAGTTGGAAAGCTTGAAAAGCCGAGAAGGATCTTTCCAAGTCATGATCTTTGCGATGGCGTCCAAGCCAACTATATAGTAGAAAGCTGTGCTATCCCCGTGTTCTTGACGCAGCCTAGACAAGGTGTCAACGGTGTAGGACAGCCCTTCTCTTTCAATCTCAACGGTCGATACTTCGAAGTTTGGGTTGGACCTGACAGCGAGTTCCGTCATTTTGTAACGGTGCAATTTGGAAGAGACGTTGTCAGATGATTTGTGAGGAGGTTCACCTGCGGGTATAAATATGACCTTCTCAAGACCGAAACCTTGTAACACTTCTTCCGCAGCCCTGAGATGCCCGAAATGGATGGGGTCAAAGGTGCCGCCCATTAGCCCAATCGCAGTCACTCATACGCCTCCAAGACACCAACTACCGTAAAATCGTGTGGTCACGCTCCTAACTATTCGCCGCTTTTTCCAAAACTCCTTCTATTTGCCACCTATTTCTGGAATGTTGTCTGTGACAATCCGAAACAACTGTTTGACTAGTTCTTCGATTCCAGTGCCGTCTTGCGCTGATATGGCAAACACTTGGGCGCCGCTCATTTGCTCTATTATTTGTATGAGTTCTGACACTTTTTGGGGAGATTCCATCAAATCTACTTTGTTCAAAGCCACCAAACTTTTTTTTCGGCGCATGCTTTCGCTGTAAGAAATAACTTCTTGGCGCACATCGGCGAAATCTCGCAAAGGGTCGCCCTCGTAACCGGCGGCGTCCACCACATATAGCAGTACCGACGTTCTTTCTATGTGCTTTAGGAATTGGTGTCCCAAACCTTTCCCTTGGCTTGCCCCTTGAATAAGCCCGGGAATATCTGCCACAACGAATCTGTCGTTTGTGCTTTCAGGCATTTCTACGACACCCAAATGAGGCGTTAACGTGGTAAAAGGATAGGGCCCTATTTCAGGCGTGGCCTGTGATACAGCGCGCAAAAGAGTGGATTTGCCCGCGTTGGGTAACCCCACCAAACCAACATCCGCGATGGACTTCAGCTCCAGATGGACGGTTTGCTCCTGGCCCGGCGTACCCTCTTCGAAACGCCTGGGGGCTCTATTGGTGGAAGTCGCAAAATGGCAATTGCCGCGTCCGCCGCGGCCCCCTTTGGCGATAGTCACTTTGTCTCCATGTTGTGTCAAATCTGCGACAATTTCTCCTGTTTCCGCGTTTTTGACCACGGTGCCCGGCGGAACTTTGACAACTAAATCTTCGCCCTTTCTGCCGGCCATTTTGTCGCCTTGGCCAGGCCTGCCGTTTTTGGCTTTCAAATGTGGGTGATAACGAAAATCGTAAAGGGTGTTAAGGCCAGTATCTGCCAGCAACATGACGCTGCCTCCGTCGCCGCCGTCCCCACCGGCCGGCCCGCCCCGGGGTACATATTTTTCCCGGCGAAATGCCACGCACCCGTCGCCGCCATCTCCCGCTTTTGCGAATATTTTTACACTGTCAATAAAACGTGATGCCACTTAAAACATAATCCCCCTTAAAGTGCCCACTTTCACACTACGGCAAAAAGCGGCGGAAACCCTCCGCCGCGCCATCTCCCGATAGATACAAATTTTATGTCTAG
This sequence comes from uncultured Eubacteriales bacterium, assembly GCA_964414105.1. GTDB lineage: Bacteria > Bacillota > Sulfobacillia > Fermentithermobacillales > Fermentithermobacillaceae > JAXGZG01. Next base: position 6,377 of record CAYPVF010000045.1, on the reverse strand, counting down.
TTAGCGCTATCCGCTACCACCAAAACTTCTTCCGGAGTTTCGGTGAGAATGGAAACCACTTTACCCGTCTTGCCCTTCCGATGAAATGCTACGAAGCCGTCGGTTCTGGCAAAAATGGTGTGATCGCGACCGAGGCCAACATTTTGGCCCGGGTGGATTCTTGTGCCGCGTTGCCTTACAATAATGCTTCCCGCGGACACAAATTGGCCGTCGTGGCTTTTCACACCAAGCATTTTCGGCTTGGAATCTCTTCCATTTCTAGAGCTTCCTACACCTTTCTTGCGGGCAAACAGTTGGAGATCGATATTAAGCACACCGTTCCCCTCCTTCCAAAACACGTTTATCATTCGTAACTCACTTTAACTAAATCAGAATGGGTTTTCGCGATAGATGAAAGCCCCAATTCCACAACCCTTAGAATTGACGCCACCCCTGGCTGTACAGCATTATCATAATCAACGGCTACCCTTAGATAGCCCTCTTTCAGTTCGGACTTAACACCATCTTTTAAGAAGTCTTGAAGCCCCATTAACCCCGCTTGCGCGATGGCCGAAACGCCGGCGCACACAATATCCCGCCCGCTCTCGGCGTACCCCGCGTGGCCTTTCACAACGTAGCCCACCAAGGTCTGCCCGGATTTTTGAATTCCCACTTTGATCACGTCGCGCAGCCTTCAGAAAACCAAAGCTACGAGCCGATTGACTCGATCCGAACCTCGGTAAAGCATTGCCTGTGGCCCATGCGCCGCCTGTAGTTGGTTTTGGGCTTATACTTGAAAACAAGAATTTTGCGGGCCTTGCCCTGGCGAACGATTGTGCCGCTCACTTTGGTACCTTCTAGGTAAGGGCTTCCGACTTTTACTCCCTCTTCATCGGAAAGGGCCAACACTTTGTCAAAAACCAAGGCATCTCCGCGCTCGCCTTGGAGTTTTTCAATCCTGACAATAGCCCCAGGGGATACCCTGTATTGTTTCCCGCCTGTCTCTAAAATTGCGAACAACTCGGAAACCTCCTACTCTCATGGCAACTAACCGTAACAGTCTAGCATGCCAGTGAAAAACGTGTCAAGAATCTATGATCTTGGCTTTCGCGAACGTCTTGTGACATGACAGAATTTCCACTTTTACTTTCTGCCCCACCTTTTCGACCCCGTCCTGAACGTTCAGAACATATCCTTCGAGCCGGGCTATTCCGCAACCGGGGCTTTGGTCGTGAGCTTCTTCGATTATTACTTCCACCAAATCCCCCACTCTAACGGGAATGGCCTTGGTTGATATCTCTTCTTTTGTGCCCAGGGCTTTTACGTTCATTTCTTCCAGGTGCAAGGACTCGGCCCCCCGCACGAAAATGCTGCGGCCCGTTTCCTTTTCAAGTTGCTTAAGGGTGGAACCGCCGGGACCTATCAAGTAAGAAGCCACGCCGGGATTTACTTCAACCAATATCGCCTCGCAATGGGAATTCGTCAGCGTTCGGCGGATTTCTCTTCTCACCCTTGCCGCAACAGTTTCTTCCGAGAGCACTACGCCCTTGCCCCCGCAATATGGGCACATACGGGTCATGACCGCGTCAATGCTCTGACGCACTTTCTTTCTGGTCATCTCTAATAGCCCCAAACCTGTCATGCCAACTATTACGGTTTTGGTGTGATCGTATTTGAGCTGGCTTTCCAATTCCTGCATGAGAAGTTCCCTATGACCTGAAACTTCCATATCGATAAAATCCACCACAATGATGCCGCCAATATCCCTTAGCCTTAGCTGCCTAGATATTTCTTTGCACGCTTCCATGTTTATCTTGAAAACGGTATCCGCAAGATTTTTGTTACCAACAAACCTGCCCGTGTTGACGTCGATAACTGTAAGCGCTTCAGTTTTATCGATAACAATGTAACCGCCGGATTTAAGCCACACTTGTCTTTGAAGTGCTTTATCTATAGCGGCCTCAACCCCGTAAAGATTGAACAAAGGAAACTCCCTATCCCTGTAGTACATGACTCTGTCTTTCATCTCGGGGCTTGCGGTGTCCAAAAGTTCAAGAACTTTACCGTAGGTGCCGACATCATCCACGAGCATTCGGGTGGTATCTTGGTTTAGCTCGTCCCTTACAACCCGAAAAACTAACCCCAGATCTTTGTGTATCAACGACGGGGCTTTGACGGCTTTTGCCTTAGATTGAACTCTATCCCAGATTTTTGCCAGAAAGTCAAAATCGACTTGAAGCTCTTTTTCGGATTTGTGTTCGGCTACGGTCCTGATGATAACGCCCATGTTCTTAGGTTTTATGGACTTAGCTATCTTTCGCAAGCGTTGTCTTTCATCTTCATCTGTTATTCTTCTTGAAACGCCCACATAGCTTACTGTGGGCATTAGCACCAAGTAGCGCCCGGGAAACGTGACATGCCTTGTAACCCTGGCCCCTTTTGTGCCAATTGCCTCTTTAATGACCTGAACCAAAACTTCTTCGCCCGGTTTAACCAGCTCGTTAATAGGGCGTTTTTTCTTTCGAGCCAAAGAAATCAAGCCGGTCGCGTCTTCAAGGTTTGGAGGCAAAAGAGCATCGTCTACGTACAAGAAGGCGTTTTTTTCTTCACCTATGTCCACAAACGCCGCCTGCATGCCCGGGAGCACGTTTATCACTTTGCCCAAAAAAATGCTGCCCGCGATCTTCTGGCTACTGGGCCTTTCCGAGTAATATTCCACCACCGCGCCATCTTCCACAACGGCGACTCTGGTTTCGTCTTGATTAGCGTTCACAAGAATCTCTTTGTTAACTTCGGGGCGCGCCGCCAGTTCTACTTGCGGCTTGGCCTTTTTCCTGGTTTTAGGCGTCCTTCTCCTGGGTTTTCGTTTGTGGGCTTTTGGTGGTTTCAGGGCAACCGCCGTATCTTCTGTATTAGTCAAATAGTATCTTCCTTCTATCAATAATAACTTCTAAAGGGTTTATAAAGGCCCCGTATTTTTCAAGTGAAGATATTACCCATTGGGGCCTGGCAGTTCGGCCTTGAGCGTGCTTTACAGTCATAAGCGCTGCATGGCTTGGGCATGGTTCCAAATAAAACTCGGAAACGTATTCTCGCAAATCAAACACTCTTTTTCCTTTTGGCCGCAAAACCTCAAAAGGAACAGTCACTTCCCGCAAAAACTTTTGTATGGCCAGGGCCAGACTCTGCATGTGCGCGCTATCGAAATCCAAAAGGTACTGGGAGGCTACAATCTTACCCTCTAGCGAGTCATCCCCCGGGGGAATTGGGAATACTTCACGAAGGCCAAAACCTTGTGGTAAGGACTTGGTCAAAGATTTGGCCAAATCCTCCATGTCGGTTTCGTCTTCAAGGAATGCATCGAAGTATTCTTCTTGGCCCGCTGTTCCCACAGGCAATGGCGAATAAAACGCCACTCTAGGTTTGGGGGAAAAGCCTTGTGACATTTTAAGCGGCCACCGGGCTTTTGCCAAAGACATCAGGAGGACTCGCATAACGTCCAAATGGGATAAGAAGCGAACAGTATCACCTTTTTTATACTGAACTCGCAGCCTCAAGACAGGGTACCTTCCGATTTCGGTTTAAGGTTTGGCGTATAGAGAAGCATCTCCACACCTAAATCAGGGCAAATGCCGCATCCTGTGCAACCAAGACGGCAATCGGGAGTTACGGCCACTTTTTGCGCGTTTACGCTTTCCTGCCACAAATAGGACTTTCTCACGCCGGAATGAAGGTGATCCCAAGGTAGAATCTCTTCGTGACCCCGCGTCCTGTGGGCGTAAAAGTGCGCGTCAACGCCTGCCTCCGAAAACGCTTCCTGCCAGACGCCCGGCCTAAACCAGTCGGACCACGAGTCAAACCTTGCGCCGTTTTTGTAGGCTAACTCCATAACCTTACCCAACCGCCTGTCGCCCCGGGCGAACACAGCTTCGAGCTTGGTGACTTTTGGGTCATGGTATCGAAACTCTAGCCCCGGTCCCCGCAAATGTTTTCGCAGAAGTTTCTGCTTCTGCTCGATTTCTTCCGGCAAATTGCATGACTCCCACTGAAAAGGAGTGTGGGCTTTAGGCACAAATCCTGAGACGGACACTACCACAGTGGGGCGAACTCCCATATCTCTCCCCACTTGCCTTATTTTTTGCGCCAAAATGGCGATTTCCATCACGTCTTCATGAGTTTCCGAGGGCAGGCCGATCATAAAATAAAGCTTTATATGGCTGTAACCGGAGGAAAACGCGTGGCCGGCGGCATTCAGGATTTCGTCTTCCGTAACCCTTTTGTTGATAACATCCCTCATACGCTGAGAACCGGCTTCAGGCGCCAAGGTGAGGCCGCTCTTTTTTGAGAAGCCAAGGCTTTCGGCCAAATCCACTGAAAAGGAATCAACCCGCAAAGAAGGTAACGACACCTTTTTTCCGCATTGGTTTTCAACAAGCTGGGATACTACCTGTTGGATGTGGGAATAGTCGGCCGACGACAGTGACGACATAGATACCTCCCCTAAACCTGTGCGTTCTA
>CAYPVF010000045.1:0-1870 GCA_964414105.1 uncultured Eubacteriales bacterium | reverse complement strand
AATGTCGTTGGAAAGCCTCAGAACTGTTTCGGGATCTCTTTCCCTGACAGGGCGGTACAAAACCCCAGCCTGGCAAAACCTGCAACCTTGGGTACACCCTCTGAATATTTCCACAACAGCTCTATCGTGTATGGGTGCCATTAAGGGTATCACAGGATCCACAGGATACGCCGCGCCTTCCAATGTCTCTAAAACTCGCCTTGTGACAACCCCAGGGGCGGTGAAGCCTTGGGACTTCACTGGGGTCACCGACACGATTGTGCCATCGCGGTCGTACCGAACTTGGTACAAAGAGGGCACATATACGCCGTCAATTTGGGACAATGCTTGAAGTAGCTCAAGTTTTGTGCCGCTTGATTCCCGCCAGCTTTGGTAAGCCCGCACAATATCCAACACCAATTCTTCGCCGTCACCCAAGGCGAACACATCCACAAAATCGGCCAAAGGTTCGGGCGACATGGCGTTTGGCCCACCGGCCAAAATCAAAGGATAGCTTTCATCCCTGTCCGCAGTTTTTAGCGGAATACCGCCTAAATCAAGCATTGACAGTAAGTTGGTGTAAGTAAGTTCGTACTGCAAAGAAAACCCGACTATATCAAACGCGTAAAGGGGGGTTTTGCTTTCCAGAGCATAAAGGGGCCAACCTTCTTGCCTCAACACTTGTTCCATATCCGGCCAGGGAGCAAATACCCGTTCGCACGACACATCTGTTTCCTTGTTTAGGATATAATACAAAATTTGCGAACCCAGGTGGCTTGCGCCCACTTCGTATGCGTCGGGAAAAGCCAAAGCAAAATGCACCCGAACGTCTTCGGGGTTTTTGAGGACAGCGTTAATTTCCCCGCCTACATACCTTGCGGGCTTTTCCACTTTGCCCAGTCGCCTTTTTAGACGATCCCACGGAATTCTAGTGTACGGTTTTTGCAGCACGCCAAAAGACCTTTCTGCTAGTGTATGTCATCTTCCATTATAGCCGGGTGAAGATGAATCGCAAAAGCATAGGTCTTTTAACGTAAGATTTACTTTGCCTGCTAAAAAGGCCTCCAGGATTTTGGTTTCTGTCACCTTGCCGAATACTCTCATGCGCCCCCCCGCCACGAGTACCACGTTATAACGAGAAGGGCGCAGTTTTTGCACTACTTCGCTAATTTTCGTATCCCCCGGCACTAGTATTTCTTCCACAGGTATGGCCCTTTTTTGACGCAACCTATCGGTTCTGGTGAACATATCCACAAAGTTTGTGGAAACAGCCGAATTTTGTTCTTCACGAGCGCCCCAAATCACTAGAAAACCCAATAGCAGACAATACTGCCACACGTTAGCGAACATGTTGCACCATACAGGGGAACCGGGCCCGCACAAGCCATGGCCCGCAAAAAGCCCCGCCAATCCCACAACGCCTAAAGCCGCCCCAATGTAGGTGCCCAAAGCCGCCACCTTTTTTGTGGCTTCCACGTATCCCACTTTCAGCGCGAGCTGCGACCTTAGAACTCGTCCACCATCCAGAGGAAGACAAGGTATCAAGTTTATGAGCAGTAAGCCTAGATTGACCCTAGCCAGTAAATGCAGCATTGGGTAGCTGTCTCCAAGCGCCATCCCTCTGGTTTCCAGGAAGCCGCGCTCTATTGAGGAAACCAAGACAAGCAAAAGCCCACTGTTAAAAGGTCCCATGAATGCTACGAAAGTCTCGGCCGGAGGGCTCAGCTGCCAGGTTCGTTCCAACTTGGCCATAGCTCCGAAAGGCCACACCTCAACTCGGGAAATTTCAGCATCCATCCACGATGCCGCCGCTACATGCCCGAACTCGTGGAATAGAAGGCTGCCAAGGAAAATTACCAGGTGTAAAAAATAACCTGATACCGCCAGCACC
>CAYPVF010000044.1:13269-14150 GCA_964414105.1 uncultured Eubacteriales bacterium | reverse complement strand
TCACATCCGCCAAGGCGGGCTTACACCCCAGTTCCAGGGAGGCTAGATTATGGGCAAAACCTATCTTCACATCGATGTGGGCAATTCGGCCACCACGGCTCAGATTCTAAACGTTTCAGAAGGCAAAATTACAGTGAAAAATCGCAGTTTGGCTATAACTCCCCCTCTAGGCGCCGAAAATGACAGAACCAAAGGTTTAGGTCCCGTTCTTGAGGAAATCCGAGATCAAACAGGGTCAAAAGATTTGTCTTTACCCAAAGGGGATATTGGGGTCACAATCAGTGCGGGGGGCGAGCCAAAAGTGGCTTGCGCGGGCGTCGTCAAGGGCATTTCAGGTGAATCCGCCAAAAGGGCTGCTCTTTCCGCGGGGGCCACAGTGGCAGATCTCATCTGTGTAGATGACGGCCGTGAGGATTTCCAAAGAATATCAGATCTTAAAAGACATGATATTTGTATGGCTGTGCTTGCCGGCGGAACCGATGATGAAATACTGGAATACGGCAACCACCAGCTAATTAACATAGCAAAAACCTTAGCCCAAGGTTTGCCCTTTAGAAGGGGCAGCCAAGAAAAAGTACCTGTGGTTTATGCGGCTTCCTCAGAGGGACGCCAGGAAGTCATGCAGATTTTGGGCGATGTGACCGAAATAGTGTGGGCTGATAATGTGAGGGCCCGTCTGGAAGAAGAACATCTGGAATCAGCCAGAAATGCCGTGCTTGGCAGTTTCACTGAGTCTGTTCAGAAAGACCCGCTGTATGCGGGCTTTTGGTCTCTTGGCTCTCCCGTGATTTTGCCTTCCGGGTACGCCACGGGGGCAGGCGTGGACAGGTTTTTTCAGGAAAACGGGCAAAACGTACTGTGCCTCTCCTTGGATGGAGATT
>CAYPVF010000044.1:0-13259 GCA_964414105.1 uncultured Eubacteriales bacterium | reverse complement strand
AGTGTTCTCGGTCATGAAGGGTGTGTCCACAAGAACAGTTACTCCCGTGACAGCAGTCGACCCGCGAAGAGCGTCAAAATGGTTACCATCCCCGAACCAAGCAAAAGCTTTTGGAAACATGGCCCTAAACCTCAAACTTCGGCCTTGGACGATTCCGGCCACTTGGGATGAACTGGCGGTATTCTTGGCTTTTTGGAAAGAGGTTGTAAGGGAAGGAATCGAAGAACACAAAAAAAGCGCGATAGAGCTTCGGGGAATTCGCCGACAAAGACAAATAGACGAAACCTTCCAGGTTCGGGTAGCCGGAGGCGACACCCTTATAAAGCTTCAGGAAATCCCCACGGTAATTGTCACCGGAATTTTGTCCGGGGTAATGTCAGACGAGGCACTTCTTTCGATAGTCTCCGACGGAATTCACCCCAGCGGCGTAACAAGTGTTTACAAAGACCCCGCGGGCATTGTGAAAACGGTTGGTCTTTTTGAAGTCGGTCCCGTCGAGCTAAAAGCAGCTTTAAAACCTGTGGGTGTTCTAGTCGGGCCGGGGCAGGAAAAAGAACGTGTGGGCACTGATTGGGCGTTTTCTGAGACAGGTTCGGGGCTCGCCCCGTTACCGGTTAACCCCGACGGGGTTGTGTCCTTAGATTTAGAAAATTCCGCCGGGATCCGGATCGTATTGGAACCTTCCCGAACTGAAGATTTAGGCCAAGGCGAAGGCCGAAAAGTGCAAGCTCTAATTGCCCCGGGGTTTACTCGCGTTCATTTGGACGGCAGGCCCAGAATGCGTTTGAGGTCGATAGAAAAAGTAATGCATAGGGATATTCTGAAGTGGTACGGAGACCTTGGAGTGTTTCCCCAAGAAGTCCTGGCCGCTTGGGCAGGAGGTAGGTCTTAATGGCGTTTTACGCAAGAAGGGACACCAAAATCGCAAAGGCTGCGCCTATTTCCAGGCTGAGGCCTTTTAGTTCGTCAGGACAGGTTGACGTTACCCCCGGTGCAAAAGTCACGTGGGACACCCCTTTGGGCATGTATGCGTCCCGAAACAGAATAAGACGGGTAAGGGTGGAATCCACCAATGATGTCTTGGCTGCCACAGTGCTGGTGCAAGAGGGGCAGAAAGTAAAACGCGGTGAGGTTCTGGCGTATTATTCATATCTTTTCGGCTTGGGGTACACCGAGTACATTTCTCCTTGTGATGGCGAAATCATCGGTATAAACGCGGTGATGGGCGCGATTTTGGTGAAAGAATCCCCCACGGTGCTAAGGTCAAACCTACCCGGGGTCGTGGCAAGATGTGATGATGCCGTTGGCGCTTGGGTTGCATCAAGGGGAGATTTAGTAAAAGGCGCCATGGGAGCAGGGTACGGGCGGTCGGGTGTTCTGGAAATGGGCGCTCAAAACCCCGGAGAAAATGTTAGTCCGTCGCAAATAGGCCCCAACTGCCAGGATAAGGTGATTGTGGTTCCTTTTGGGGTTACCAAAGAGCTTTTGGAAGCATGCCTAAAATACCGCGTGGCAGGGGTTATAACCGGCGCCATAAGTGAAGAAGTGTTCCAGTGGTACAAGGATACCGCCGTATCCTTGGATTGGGACGAGTTTTTGGCTCGGTACTGGGCGCGTGACGCTAAGAAGCAGAGCGATGTTCCCCCAGCCACAGAAATCGTGCCGGCTTTGGTTGTAACCGAAGGTTTCGGCACGCAACCCATGGACGGGGACGCTTTTGAAATACTTTCTTCCCACGCGGGCGAAAAGGTGTTCACAGACGGTTCTTCCGGTTGGCCCCAGGAGGCGTGCGTTTTTGCGCCTTCGGCGGATGTAAAAGATTTGCCCGGGGCTACAGATGACAAGGCCTCTCATAGCCCCAAAGAAGCCCTAAGGAAGATTGAGCCCGGGATGAAAGTCAAAATCTTGGGAATGTCGGTGCCGGTGCAAGACGGTACCATCGTTCAATTGGGCGGAACCGTTCTGGACGATAGAATCACCGTGCTTGGAGTAACCGTGAAAAATTCAAAGGGAGACACTTTTGCGGTGCCCCTTGACAATATACAAGTGACTGATTGAAAGCGCTAATCGGTGGCCGGTATGGATCTTTTTCAGCTTGGGCTAAAAGACGCTAAGACAAACTGGTTCGAAAGTCGGGTAGCCATTTTTGCTATGGCATTAGCGTCTATGGTATTTGTGCTGTCCCATGTAATACCTTCAGGTTATGTGAGAAATTTGGATAAACCCGAAAGAGCTTTTGTCGGCGGGGATATACTGGTTTTGCCTTTGGGGAACCCAATTAGAGCAGGCGCGGGTTCCGGGCTCACTTGGAAGCCTTGGAACGGGTACCCATGGCAATCAGTGGTTTCATATTTTTTGCCCGGGCTTGAAACGAAAGGCTATGTATCCGGGGAAGGTGTATTGTGGAGGGCTTTTGATCCTTTTCCTATTATACAAATCTTGAACCAGATTCCCGGTGTGGCCCATGCCGCGCCTTATAATTCATTGCCGTGTGTTGTGGAAGTTTCGGGCCAAGAGTTACCCGCCATTATCCGTGGTTTCGACGTGAGTGATGGCTTTTTCGAAGAGCTGGTCGTTTCACAGGAGATGCCGGAGGAGTTTTCGGCAGACATTTCTTGTCTGTTCCCCCAAAGGGGTCTTGTGGATGGCACAGCCGCGCCCGGCGACAGCATACGAATTACAATCCCCCGTCCTGTGGCGGATAAACACAGTAATCACATCGGGATTTTGTGGGGCACTCCGTCAACTGCCCGCCTGAGCGTGTCCGGAATTTACCGTGTCCAAGTGGATTTGGCCCCCGGTGAGGCCAACCATCCCACAGGCCAATCAGCCGCTTTGATCCCGATTTACTGGGAACGTCCTGAAATCATAGTGTCCGAGGCCGCTTTCTGGGCTTTGGCTTTCCCCGAAGACCCCGGATATTTTCCGACTTATCAAATCGCGGTGAAAGTAGATCGCATGGCCCGGGCAAAGGATGTGGCCCGCGCCGTAGAGGACGCGCTAGGGCCCGGTTTTTCGGCGATACCCGTACCTGAGTTGAAGCAGATGAAAGTAACGGGCTCGCACCTTCGCGTTTCAGATCAAAATGCAAGGGTAGCCGGGGAGGTGCTTATGTTCTTTCTCGCGTCGGTGATAGTCGCGGGAAGCATGTACGTTACCTTAGCTCAAAAAAGGCGCAAAATAGGCCTTTTTAAGGTAGTAGGGGCCACAGGCCGGGATATTATGGGATACGTTGTGGCCGGTTTGGGATACGTTGCGTTATCCGGTTCCGTTTTGGGCTTTTTGGCGGGGAAAATCTTGTCAATTTTGGCTCTATGGGCAGCGGATGTCACTTTTTTAGAATGGATCAGACAGCTTATTTTAGATGCCGTCCTCCTTTTTGGGATGTCGTTTGTAATGCCTTTGGTTTTAGGTCTTCTTGTGGGGATTTGGGCGGCCAGGATTCCCGCGGCGGAGGTGCTCAACCGTGAATGATGGCTTCAACCCTATACTTAGCTGTGAAAAGCTTACAAAGCTTTTCCCCGTGGGGGATGGGCTTTTCGCTTTATCCGACGTGAATTTACATATCAACAAAGGCCAGTTTGTGGTCATTATGGGGCCTTCAGGTTCGGGAAAGAGCACACTACTCAACATTTTTGGAGGAATAGACAGGCCATCCCACGGTGATGTCATTCTTAACGGGCAAAGGTACTCCCAGTTGTCAGAAGACGAACTGGCGATACTCAGAAGGACTGAGCTTAGCATGGTGTTTCAGTTCTTTAACCTTTTTCCCGATCTTACCGTGTTTGAAAACGTCAGCATTCCTTTGTGGTTGGCCGGGAAAGATGAGGCCGAAATAGTGCCAAGGGCGAAATATCTTCTAAAAGAGGTAAATTTGCTGGGTAGGTCAAGCAGTTACCCGTCGGAGCTGAGCGGCGGCGAACAGCAAAGGGTGGCTATCGCGAGAGCTTTGGCACCCAAACCCGCCGTGGTGCTGGCCGATGAACCTACAGGGAATCTCGACTCCAAAATGTCCAAAGACGTAATGGAGCTTTTCGCCAAGTTCAATAAAGAAGAGAATCAAACATTCATTGTAGTGACCCACGAATCAAAGTTTCAGCAGTACGCTGATACGATCATCTATTTAGCAGACGGGGAAGTTCGGGACATTTCTATTGGCGGGGCGTGTCGTAAAGCGTGAAAACCGGCATGGCGTTCCTCATGGCAATAAGACGAGTGAAAAAAGCCAAGCTTTCCGCGGTATTGGTAACGTTAGCAGTGGCCTTTACTGTCGCCGCCGGTTTTTTTGTGGTATCCATGATAACTCTTTGGGGGCGGCACACAGCGGAGAGAATCGCCGCGCCTTATCTGCCTTACGACGCAGTGGGCTTTTTTCAAGATCCATCCGAAGCCTTTTCAGCTGTATCTTCCATGGGAGACCTAAGAGATCTTTTGACAGTAACCACCTTTCCCTACGCAAAAGGTGATTCCCCAATAGGGCCCCTTTTGATGTTAGGTATTGGCAATGATATGCTAAAACAGTCAATTGTACTAAATTCCGAAGATCATCTGACTATGCACACCTTGGACTTGCCCGAGTGCCGCGGCAATACGCTTGAAGTGTGGACGGACAATGGGACCAAAGCAATGAGTTTTGAAACGTTTCAAAACCAAGAAGGCTTTCAAATTCCCAAAGGTTGGTCAGTGGTCGGCCGCGGTGTTTTGGAAAGCGTGGGCTGCAAAACAACCGGCGTGGCCTTCACCGTTGTAGGTGACTCGTCAAAAGCTTACAAAAAGGTGCAGGATCTGGCCGGGTATTTCCCGGAAACGACAATCTACAGCGGTATTTCCGGGCAATATGTCGTAACCCAGCAAATTATACGGTCCACCTTATTGTGGCACTTGGTGTACACTTTCGGGGCTCTTACAGGAGTTTGTGCTATTGCGTGTGTCTTGACAGTGTGTTTTATCGGCAGAAAGAGACATTTGGGGACATTGAAAGTATTAGGCGGCACACAAAATGATCTCAGGAAAATTGTGATCGTTGAAGCCGGTTTATTGGGTGTTTTGGGGTTGCCCTTGGGTTTTGCCACCGGACAAATTTTGTTTAAAGCGTCTTTCGGGCAGTTCCTCATAACCCCCACTGCAGTGGCGGTTCCTTTACTTCTGGGTTTGGGCGCCATGGCTTTGGGGGCACTTTTCCCCATCAAACTGGTTCGAAATGCCACATGCCAAGAATTATTATATAATCGGCCGATTCGGGCTTTATCAGATTTCTAGCATTAGGGGTATACGTTTTTTCGGGGAGGGAGATAAATGGCCAGTCGAATCGTGGCGGCAGACGTTGGCAGCACTACCACCAAAGTAGTGCTTTTCCAAAAAGACAATGACGGTTCTTGGAAGTTAATCCACAAGGTGGCTGCCCCCACTACGGTGGAAGCACCAGATCTTGACGTGATGATAGGCTTAAGAAACGCCGTGGCAAAACTTGAAAAACGGGCAGGGTTAAAGCTTTTGGACGGTGTCAGGCTTATTACGCCTGCTGTGGAAGAACAAGGCGCAGATATGTTTGTGGCTACCTCCAGCGCGGGCGGGGGTTTACAAATGTTGGTGACCGGCCTTATCAAGAACATGACTGCCGAATCGGCGTACAGGGCAGCTTTAGGGGCCGGCGCTGTTGTGACCGACATAATCTCTATGGATGACAATCGCACAATCGTTGAACGCATTGAGTCCATAAAGAAGATACGCCCCGACATGGTTTTGGTTACAGGAGGCACAGACGGGGGAAACATGTCAGATGTCGCGGCCATTGTGGAATATCTTGCTATGGCTAACCCGTCGCCGCGCTTCGGTAAAGATTTCAAAATTCCTTTGATTTACGCCGGCAATGTGGACGCCAGGGAGTTAGTCTCGCAAGTAGCGGGCGACATCATGGATTTAAGCTTTACAGATAATATCAGACCGGTTTTGGAGAGGGAAGACTTGACCCCGGCCAGGGAAGAGATCCACAGATTGTTTTTGGAGCACGTCATGATGCAGGCCCCGGGTTATAGCGGGCTTTTGTCTTGGGCTAAGGGGCACATTAAGCCAACCCCCGTAGCTGTAGGCGAAACCCTTCAGAAAATATCAAAGGACAGCGGCAAAGACGTTTTGGGAATCGACATTGGCGGGGCTACCACCGACGTGTTTTCAGTTATAAACGGCGAATTTCACCGCACGGTATCCGCAAACCTAGGGATGTCCTACAGTTCGGCCAACGTACTAACAGAGGCCGGCGTAGAATCTGTGCTCCGGTGGCTTCCTTGGGCGCCAGATCAAGGCGCGGTACGCAATTGGGATTTCAACAAAATGATACGCCCCACAACTTTGCCTGAAACCATGGAAGAACTCATTTTGGAGCAAGCCATAGCCAGAGAAGCGTTACGTCTGTCATTGGAACACCACAGATCTTTAATAAGAGGGCTCAAAGGCATCCAGCAAAAACGAACAGCGGGGGACGTTTTCAACCAAACGGCTACCGGAGACAGCTTGGTTGATCTTCTGAAAATAGGCATCATGGTGGGGTCCGGTGGGGTGCTTTCCTACGCGCCCAGGAGGCAGCAAGCCGCCATGATTATGATAGATGCACTGGAACCGCAAGGTGTCACGCAGCTTACTGTGGATAACCAGTTTCTTTTACCCCACCTGGGGGTGATTATGGATGTAGATGAAGATGCCTTCCGGCAAATTCTGAAAAAAGAGTCGATTGTTCCTTTGGGAACTGTTATCGCTCCAATAGGACCCAGGCTTCCCGATGGCGCCACAATGGCCAGGGTCGAAATGGGAGGCGAAGTTCACCTTATATCCGCAGGTGAAATTCGGGTGGTTAGGGTTCCGCCCCAAAAAAGCGTGGCTATAAACGTAATCCCAGAAAAAGATTTCAATGTGGGTAACGGCCCCGGTGTGGCATTGGCCACAGATGCTTTGGGAGGCGAAGTGGGCATTATTTTGGATGGCCGGGGAAGGCCTTTGTACATACCCGAATCTGAGCCAAAGCGTCAAGCGTCGTCGCAAAGATGGCTTAAGGCTTTGGACGTTTACCCCTCTTTGGAGGTGAAATAAAATGGCAATATCCAGTAACATAAAAGTGATTCCCCACGCCCGGATCAAAAAAACCAGAAGCCTCAATATGCCGGGAGAAGTGCTGGTTAAAGTGGGCGATGTGGTTACTCCCGATACTGTCCTGGCCAAAACCGACTATGTTCGGGGAAATCCGCGAATAGTGGATTTGAACGCGGAATTCCGAATGCGCCTCACTCCCGAAATGGTCGATGATGTCATGCTGAAAAAAGTGGGCGATGTGGTAAAAGGGCAAGAAGTCATGGCAAGGTACCAAAAAAGTTTCTGGTCCGAAATAAAAGAAGTTAACTCACCTTGTGATGGAAAGATAGAGCACATTTCCAGAATTCAGAAGCGCGTGATAATTAGAGAAGATCCCAGGTCCTCAAAACCTTTGGTAATCGTTCAAGCCGCAAAACATTTGGACATACGACCCTGGATGCTCAAAATGCACACACAAATAGATGAAGGTGATTTTGTGTACCAGGGGCAGACCTTGGCGGCGGTTCCGCAAAATACTTTATTTGGCGATTCTACAACGGCGTACGTGTACGCGCCCATGAGCGGTGTTGTGGAGGAAATATCAAGCAAAACAGGGGATATAAAAATAGCGAGGCCTATTAAGCCCGCAAGAGTGGTAGCCCATATACGGGGGATTGTGACGGAGATAATCCCGTTGGAAGGCGCCGTCGTCGAATCAACCGGGGCCTACCTTGAGGGTGTGTTCGGGGTTGGCGGTGAAAAGTTCGGCGAGCTTGTGGTGGCCACCCCAGGCCCCGACCAGGCCCTGACCCCCGAGGCGCTCACCCAATTACCCCAAGAAATCAAAGGAAAGATAGTGCTGGCGGGCAGTTTGGCAACCTTGGAAGCCCTCAATAAGCTTAGAGACCTGGGCGCCCAAGGCCTTATAGTGGGGGGACTCAACAACTACGACTTAGTACGGTTTTTGGGGCACGAGATTAACGTTGGCATAACAGGACAAGAGGAAAGCGGGTTAACAGTTATCATAATGGAAGGTTTCGGCTCAATCCCCATGAGCCATAATAGTTGGGATTTGCTTAGTTCCAAAGCCGGAAAAGTCGCGTCTATTGACGGAACCACCCATATACGCGCCGGGGCAATTCGTCCCCAAATATTGGTTAGCACAGGCGATAAGCCGGAAGATACCGGGGATAGCCCAAAAGCGCATGGCATGGATGTTGTGGGGGACGCCTACGGCGAACCCAAAGAAGAGAACCTGCGGCCTTTAACCAACCTGGTCCTGGGGGATAGGGTGCGATGCGTGCGAGCGCCGCATTTTGGGCTTTGGGGTGTGGTGCAGGAGATACCTTCCGAGCCTTGGCAAGTGGAATCCGAAGCTTTCATGGAAGCGGCGAAAATAAAGCTTGATACGGGGCCGGTGGTTATGGTGCCCGAAGCCAATATGGAGGTATTTCGAGATTAGCCAGGCTATACAAGGACCCAACCGCTAAAGTGTTCAACTTACACGGTTGGGCCCTTTTCCCTTCAGGCGGGGTTTTCCGGCATGATTATAGCGGCCGCAAAATAGAAGAGCACGCCCGGAATGATAGCTGTGCTCACCGTTAATAAAGCCACGCCAAGTCTTACCAAAGTTTCATCTATGTTGAAATATTCTGCTATTCCGCCGCACACGCCGGACACCATACGCCGGGTTCTTGAACGGTACAGCCTTTTATCCACCTTATCTCACCTGCGCTCTCCCACTTATTGTAGTACAAAGCATACTGTTATTACGAAGTGTTCCCCCACAGGTAACGCCATTCCTAATTCTAATTGTTAAACAATTTTACAGGTGTCACAAACTTCTTGCAAAACCCCTTATGTGGTGATAAGTTTGTCCAAAGATGGCGAGGTGAGGGTATGGACAGTCCCAAAGAGAGAATTGGCACTCTCATCAGCAAGAAGGAACTGGACAAACGCGTAAAAGAGCTTGCCGCCCAGATATCTAAAGATTATTTGGGCAGGGATCTTCTTCTTATCGGAGTTCTAAAAGGCAGTTTTATGTTTTTGGCTGATTTGGTCCGAAACCTCGATTACCACGTAGAGCTGGATTTCATGGGAACCTCAAGCTATGGCGATTCTACCCGGACTTCGGGCGAAGTTAGGATTACAAAAGACCTTGAAAGAAGTTTGGCCGGACGTAACGTACTTATAGTGGAAGATATAGTAGATTCCGGCCTCACCCTCCGTTACTTGGTGGATACCTTAAGGACCAGGCAACCTGCCAGCGTCAAAATTTGCACATTGCTAGATAAGCCTGCCAGACGTAACGTCAGGATAAATATCGATTATTACGGTTTTATAGTGCCCAACGCGTTTGTAATAGGGTACGGTTTAGATTATCAGGAAAAATACAGAGGGCTTCCTTATGTAGGGGTTTTGGAGGATTTCGAAGATGGAAACAGCTAAAACCACCAAAAGTCCCCAAGTCGGAGTTATAGTGGGTAGCGCGTCAGACCTAGACGCGGTAAATCCCTTATTTCAAACCCTTGACGATTTCCGAATACAGTACGAGGTAGCTGTCATTTCCGCCCATAGGACGCCGGAGCTTCTTCAGACATACACTTCCGCCGCCTGTGGCCGCGGGATAAAAGTAATAGTGGCGGCAGCGGGGCTTTCCGCCGCTCTACCCGGCGTGGTGGCCGCGTCATGTGACCTTCCGGTGATAGGGCTCCCGGTAGAAACGGGGCCCCTAAAAGGTATAGACGCTCTTTTGTCCATAACTCAAATGCCTCCGGGCGTCCCGGTGGCATCGGTAGGAATAAATGGCGCCAAAAACGCCGCCCTATTCGCTGTAAGGATTCTGAGCCTTGAATGTCCTGAAATCGCCCGCCGCTTGGAAGAATACAAAAGAGCTATGAAAAGTGACGCCCAGAAAAAAGGGATGATCCCAGCCGAAAAAGGCTTACCGGTATGGGATGGGTCCAAACCAGCCCTTTCATAAGGGAGCGAGAACAAAATGGGTTCAATTCACGACCAGTGCGGGGTATTTGGAGTAGCGGGGCATCCCAAGGCGGTGGAAATGTGCCATTTCGGCCTTTACGCGCTTCAGCATAGGGGCCAAGAAGCAGCAGGAATCGCGTTCGGGCAAGGTCTAAAGATCAGAACCAGCAAAGGTTTGGGTTTGGTTTCCGATGTGTTTCAAACTTTAGGGATTCAGGAAACCCCGGCGGAAAGGGCGCTGGGTCACGTTCGCCACGCCACCCACGAAGAGAGTACCTTGGAAAACGCTCAACCCATCACCGTTAAAATGTGGCAAGGGTGGGTCTCTTTAGCCTTAAATGGCGGGCTTTTGAACGCTCCCAAGTTAAGGGAGTCTTTGGAGCAGGAAGGCTCTATCTTTCAAACAACCTCCGACACTGAAGTTGTGGCGCATTTGATGGCTAGGTCAAAAGCCAATGATATAGAAACCGCTCTAGAAGAAGCCATAAAACAACTAAAGGGCGCTTACTCCTTAGCTGTGCTTACTCCCGATGGCATCATAGCGGCCAGAGACCCGTTCGGTTTTAGGCCGCTTTGTATCGGAGAAATTGAAGGCGCCTATGTGGTGTCTTCGGAAACTTGCGGCCTTGATGCCGTGGGAGCTGCTTTCTTAAGTGAGGTTAAGCCGGGGGAAGTCGTTTCCATAAGAATCAATAAAGATTCCGCCGGGGACGGGCGCTGTGA
Organism: uncultured Eubacteriales bacterium; assembly: GCA_964414105.1. Taxonomy (GTDB): domain Bacteria; phylum Bacillota; class Sulfobacillia; order Fermentithermobacillales; family Fermentithermobacillaceae; genus JAXGZG01. The sequence continues at coordinate 2,492 of CAYPVF010000044.1, read as the reverse complement.
CCTAAAGAGGAAACAGGTATCGAAACCCGATAGGCAGTCGCTTTGCGTTTTTGAGTACATCTATTTCGCCAGGCCCGATTCCCAGATTTCCGGCTTAAACGTGCATGCGGTGCGAAAAGCCTTAGGGCGCCAACTGGCCAAAAAGGGCCCGGTTGAGGCCGATTTTGTAACCGGCGTTCCCGATTCCTCACTTTCAGCGGCAGCCGGTTTTGCTGAAGAAGCGGGGCTTCCTTACGAAATGGGGCTCATCAAAAACCGTTATATCGGACGAACGTTTATAGCCCCCGACAAAGTACTGAGGGAATTCGCCCTTAGAGTCAAACTGAACCCGCTAAAACGTTTAATCGACGGGCATAGGGTTGTGCTGGTGGACGATTCTATCGTGCGGGGCACTACATCCAAGTACATAGTAGGGCTGCTAAAAGCCGCCGGCGCCAAAGAAGTTCACGTAAGAATCAGCTCGCCGCCTTACAAATTTCCTTGTTTCTACGGTATAGATACGCCCATCGCCAAAGAATTGCCCGCGTCTACCTTGGATGTAGACGCGATAAGGCGGAGCATTGGCGCCGACAGCCTGGCATATTTGGACCTCCACGATCTAAAACAAGTCTTGGGAGAAAATGTGCCGGAATTCTGTTGTTCGTGTTTTACAGGTGATTATCCCGTTGATGTGTCTCAAGTGCCTAGTATGAGGAGTGATCCCAAATGAGCCGATACCGCGAGGCCGGGGTAGACATAGACGCAGCCGCGTTGTCAGTGGAAAGTATCAAGAAATTGGCCCAGTCCACCTACACGCCCGGAGTTTTGTCGGGCATAGGCGGGTTTTCGGGGCTTTTTCAAGTAGGGTCTTCCGGAGAAAAAGACCTTGTGCTCGCGGCAGGCGCCGATGGGGTGGGCACAAAGATTTTGGTTGCCCAACAAATGGGTAAGCATGACACCGTAGGGATAGATTTGGTGGCTATGAACTGCGACGACATAGTGACTTCCGGCGCAAGGCCTTTTTTCTTTTTAGACTATATAGCCGTGGGTAAGCTGGACAGCGATGTTGTAACCGATTTGGTGAAAGGTGTCGCTCAAGGATGCCAATTGGCTGGCTGCGCTTTGCTTGGAGGTGAAACCGCCGAGATGCCGGGGGTTTACGAACCTGGCCAATACGATCTGGCTGGTTTTTGCGTGGGAGGCTGTCAACGCGGCCAAATAGTCGATGGCTCAAAAATAAAAGAAGGCGACGTGCTAATCGGTCTCGAATCATCCGGCTTGCATTCTAACGGTTACAGTTTGGCCAGAAGGGTGCTTCTGGAAGACGCTAAAATGCCCTTAAACCTTCAACTGCCGGAACTCGGCCGAACCTTGGGGGAAGAACTGCTTGAGCCCACCAGGGTTTACGCGAAATGCGTACAGTTTCTCCAAAGTAAGGTGGACGTTAAAGGGATGGCTCACATAACCGGCGGAGGGCTTCTGGAGAATATCCCCAGGGTTCTGCCTGCGGGGCTTTCTATGAAACTGTCTTGCCGTTGGCGCGTGCCCCCGATTTTTGAACTGATACAAAAAACAGGGCAAATTCCTACTCAAGAAATGTATCGGGTGTTCAATATGGGTGTGGGAATGGTCGTAATAGTTGATCCCGCAGAGGCCGACAGCGCTTTGCGGGCGTCGTCCCAATGGGGTATCAATGGGTTTATTTTGGGGGAGGTCACGAAAAATGACCAATAATGAGTCTGCCCCCCTTGTGTTGGGAGTAATGATTTCCGGACGCGGAACAAACCTTCAGGCAATTTTGGATGGGTGTCAAAGTGGGGCTATCCCCGCCAAAGTAGGCGTGGTAATCTCCAACCGGGCAAATGCTTTAGGGTTGGAACGTGCCAAAAGCAAAGGAGTTCCTGCTTTTACAGTCTCTCATCTGGAATACGGCCCGTGGCCTAAGGGAAGGCGGCAATACGAGAGCCGGGTTCTAGAAATACTAAAATCTCACCAGGTTCAGCTTCTAGTGTTGGCGGGTTACGACCGGTTGGTAGGAGACGATCTTCTTAACGCCTACCCGTCACGGGTCATAAACGTTCACCCCGCCTTGCTACCCTCTTTCCCCGGGCTTTCCGGCCAAAAGGATGCCCTAGAGTACGGGTGTAAGGTGGCTGGGGCTACAGTGTTTTTTGTCGATCCCACCATGGATGGCGGCCCCATAATTGCCCAAGAGGCAGTGCCTATTCTAGAACACGATACAGAAGAAAGCTTGTCGGCCCGTATTTTAGAGGTTGAGCACAGGATTTTGCCTCGAGCTATCACTTTGATAGCCCAAAACCGAACAGCCATACACGGCAGGCGCGTAAAAATTCGGACAAACAATATATAAAAGAGGTGTTCACCGTGGTTACAAAAAGGGCAATCATAAGTGTGGCAAATAAGACGGGAATCGCGGAATTCGCCCGAGGGTTAGCCGATTTAGGTTGGGAGATTATTTCTACAGGCGGTACGGCAAAGCTCCTTAAGGATAA
>CAYPVF010000043.1:10999-14342 GCA_964414105.1 uncultured Eubacteriales bacterium | reverse complement strand
GCCATTTTCGGAACGATCGTGAAGGAGGTTCGAAATGGAAAAAGGGTTTGTCAAAATTCAATGCGGCAAACTGTACGATGGCCTGAAAAACGAACTGCAGCACAATGTGGAAATCTTGATTGAAGGGCGATTCATAAAGGCAGTAGGGCACAACCTAATCTGTCCCCAGGGCACGCAAATACTCGATCTCGGTGGCCTAACGGTGACGCCGGGGCTTATCGACGCCCACGTCCACCCCCAATTTTTCGACTGGCACGATATTTACAGTGATCTCATTTTCAACTCGGATGGTTATCGCACGCTGGCCACTTACCATACAGCGGAAAAGTCCCTATATGGTGGCTTTACCACCATAAGGTCTATAGGTTGGTTTAGAGAATCTTATGAACTGGACGTGAAAAGGGCCATTAACGAAGGACGTTTGCCCGGCGCGCGCATGGTGGTAGCCCCGCATTTGCTGGCCAGCTCGGGAAGTCACGGCGACTTGACGCAAATGCTGAAAAATAATCCCGCGCTAATGGACTATATGGAAAGCGTCTACCCGGGCACAGGCAACGGTCCCGAGTTTTTCAGGGCTGCCGTAAGAAGAGAAAAGAAACTGGGCGCGGACTTCATCAAAATAATGGCCACAGGCGGTTTTGCAACCCCCAACGACGATCCCGACGATATCCAAATGAGCGACCCAGAATTCCAGGCCCTATTTGAAGTGGCGCACGAACTCAAAATGCACGTAACCGCCCATGTTTACGGTCCGAAGCTCATGCAAAAGCTTATCAATTACGGTATAACCGGCATGGAACATGGATCCTTGATGGACCCAGAAACCGCGCGTATGCTTGAGGACACCGGCACCTATTTGGTACCCACATTTTGCCCGTACCAAGATGCCGTGGAGGGTGATGAAGTATCGATGTCCATGAAATCCCCCGAGTTCAACAAAAAACTACATTTATACCAGGATAGGCTTGGAAAAGGCCGCGAAGTTATTTTGGACAGTAATATAAAGCTGGGCTACGGAACAGATTTGGTGAGCGTCAACCACAACTACGAAAACGGAATGGAGTATAAGGCGTGGATGCGCAGCGGCGCCGATCCGTTCAGGATTTTGAAAGCCGCTACCAAAACCAACGCTGAAATATGCGAAATAGATGATATCGTTGGAACTGTGGAACCGGGAAAATGCGCTGACTTGTCCGGCTGGGCCAGAGATTTGCTAAAGGACGAGGATGCCTTAAGGGATTGCTCTTTTGTCATGAAAGAAGGTATCGTATATCCTGCCGAGAGCCGGCTGAATTCCTAAGCTTCCTGGGACAGGCCCGGGATGTTTGGTCACGGGCCACTGTGGCGCGGTTAATTGACTAGGGGTGACCGTATGTTAGGCGATTTGTGGCGGATAGTCTTGGGAAGCGCCCAAGGGTCTTTTATCCAGGTGACTGTGTTCGTTGGAGTTGTTCTGCTTTTTTTCGGCTATATTGACTACAGTCAGCAGGGCGCCTTCATTCGTGCCATCGCCAACGCCAAGAAATATCAGCCGCTGGTGGGGGCGCTATTGGGGATCATCCCTGGTTGCGGCGGTTCAATTTTGGTCATGCCTTTGTACATAAAAGGCACCGTTACTTTTGGGGCGGTTGTCGCCACTCTGATAGCCACCGCCGGAGACTCTGCATTTGTAACACTGACGCAAGCCCCTAAAGAATTTGCGGTGGTCACCGCCCTTTGTCTTGTAAGCGGCACCGTTGTGGGCTATATAGTTGATTACTACAAAATGGGCGACTGGGTACGAAAGCGCTCGGATTTGGAGCCAATCTCCAATTTGCACTTAGGGCACGAAGCGGCGGAATCGACTGAAGCAGCAGCGGCTAGAATCCACCACGATCGTCTTGAACCACATATTCCAAGTGGATTCAGGCACATCGGCCATGAGGAAGGTGATGAGATCGACATGATCCTTCACCACCAACATCCTTTGGACGAAAGGAAACTCAGTTACAAAATAACGCACCATTGCCACCTGATTTTCTGGGCAGTAATCGCGGTGGGGTTTGTGTTTGGAGTAATGGAATTGATGCAGATAGACATTAATGGTTTCCCGTCGCTGCCAGGAGCAGGTGTTCTAGTGGGTGTTATGGGAACTGCAGTCACTTTGGGCTATATGTTTTGTACTAAAAAAGTACTTCAGGCCCAAACCCACGAAGACGTAGAACACAAGCTGTTTTCACTGCGAGAGACCCTTATCCACAACGCCGAAGAAACCGCTTTCGTTGGAACTTGGGTGTTTGGCGCTTACTTGGTGTATGAGTTTATGGTCTATTTTGTCGGGGGGGAACACGTTATAGCGGCGGCGTTGGCATCCTCGGGCTTGATGTCAGTTCTGCTTGGGGTCTTAATCGGGATTATTCCCGGCTGCGGGCCCCAAGTTATATTTGTGTCGTTGTACCTTAAAGGCATGTTCCCGTTTGCGGCTTTGTTGGCCAATGCAGTATCCCAAGATGGGGATGCGTTGTTTCCCCTTATCGCCATGGATAAGAAATCTGCATTTTGGGCTACAGTGGTTAATACAATAGCAGCCCTTTTCATCGGGTTTTTGGCGTATTTTATTGAGTTGCGGCTAGTTTAGGGTTTACGCGTACTCCACCGGCCTTACGCCCACGCCAACTGTGCCTGGCCCAGTGTGTACGCCGATAACCGGACCCACTTCAAATCGGCTGGGTTTTCCAACGATATTCAGTGTTTTTTCCACCATGTCGTATAGAATATCTGCGTATTCTTTGCCTTTGCCATGGCCCACGGCCACTAACACCTTTTGTTTTCTGTATTTGTTCGCCAGGTATTCGCAAATCACGTTTAGGGCTTGCTTCAGGCCGCGGCTTTTTCCCGCGGGTACGTATATTCCGTCTTCCACTCTGATAATTGGTTTTATCCCAAGTATGCTGCCCATAAGACTTTGAACCTTGCCGATTCGTCCGCCTTTGTGCAGATATTCCATGGTGTCAAGGGTAAACAGGAGCTCAATTCTATCTCGAAGTTGGGACACTCGCGCGACTATATCCAGGGCCCCAAAACCTTCCTTCGCGAGCTTCACCGCCTCTTGAACCTGAAAAGCCAAGCCATAAGTAAGGAATTTTGAATCTACAACGTGGATTCTATCCGCGGCCAAGCTTTGCGCCGCGTTTTTGGCAGCCTGCACTGTGCTGCTTAATCCGCCGGATATGTGAAAAGACACGATATTGTCGAATGTCTTCAAAAGAGGTTCGTAAATCTCTCTGAAGTTGTCGGGAGTGGGTTGGGAGGTCTTGGGCAATTCGTTAGACTCTTCTAACAAAGGATAGAAGGTCTCGGGGGT
>CAYPVF010000043.1:0-10989 GCA_964414105.1 uncultured Eubacteriales bacterium | reverse complement strand
TGCCATCCTTGTACGCTTTCCCTTGGTGTGTGACATACAAAGGGATCAAAGTTACGCCCATTTCTTGTGCCGCTTGTTGCGTGATATCGCTAGTGCTGTCGGTAACGATAGCAGTACCGGACATTGCCCCACCCACCTCTTCCGTTTGTGTTTGTGCTGCTAATAGTATAGGGCGGGCGTACAACTGTCTACTCAAAAGTGGCGCTCGGCTGAATTATTGGGAAATGTCAGGACGAAACCGGGCAAAATCTTTCCAAGCCCAAAAGCTCGGCGGCGCCCGCAACAGTGGTTCCGTAGAACAGCACCGGCTTCTTTCGATTGAGAAAGTTGTCTATGGTGCCGTTCACAACGGTGCTGCCTGTCACTAAAAACAGATCGCACCAATCTTCCACATTTTCCAGGTCACAATCACCGTTTTCAATGGCGACCCCGTATTTGACCTTGCCAATATTGTCGGGGTCCAGGTCGAACACGCGTATTTCGAAACTTTCGGAAAGCTGTTCAACCATGGCCGGCTGCAAACCGATGAAAGCAATTCGTGGGTTTCCGAATCTCTCCAAAATGGTTTCATTAAGGTTTTTGCCGCATTCATGGGGCCCTTGGTCACGGCAATGTATGGTGAATGTGGTGTCTTTGAATTTTCGGCATGCGGCATTCAAAGTGGCCACTATTACGGCCCTGTTAAAATTGTTTATGGCCGGCAGCGTTAAAGCTTTTTCTACAGATCCGGTGAAATTCCCGGGCATATCGGTGAAGGCCTGGCCTTTATGGCCGTCGATCTCCGCTTGCATGAGTCTTTCTTTACCTTTTTGAAGCGGAAAATCATTTCTGCCGGGGTTACCTATAGCTTCTTCGGCAGACAATACCTGGCAGGTTACAACAACTTTAGCAGATGACAATGTTTGGCTTGCCAACATGTCGTCAATAAAAGGGCGAAGTTTTTCGTATACATTTGGTATTTTCACAAAAACGCACCCCCAGGTTAAGGCCTACTCACTCAACGTAAGCTTGTTTTCGTTCGCTTGTCAAGTTTGACACAAACTGGTAGAAGATTGTTTTTTGTCGAAAGATTTGCATTTTGGCTGCACACGAAGGAGTCTGGGACTCTCTTGTCAAATATAAGAAGGTATGAAATAAGGAGGGACTACCACGTGATTATCGAAGCATTGATGACGCCCAGGCCCGATGTGCATTGGGTGAATCCTACAGATACTTTTGAGAAAGCCCTGCATGACCTAGAGAGCCTGGGCTTTACTACTTTACCTGTTTTAGACGGCAACAGGTTTTTAGGCGTGATACACAGGCGGGTCATATTTCAAACATTCTTTGAGGGGCATGAGGCCGACAGAGAACGTTTTCTGGCAGAAAACCTGGTAAAAGATCATATCATTACTGATGTTCAAGTGGCCCACAGCACAGACCTATTGGACGAAGTCCTTTACAAATTTCTGGATTCCCGTTACGACTTTTTACCTATTATGTCCGACGACAGGTTTCTGGGTATAGTCACAAGGAATAACATGCTAAACGCGTTCATCCAAGGCGCCGGGTTGAATAAACAGGCGCACAGACTGGCTATTTTGGTAAGTGACTTCAAAGAAGATTTAGCGAGACTTACGTCACTTATTTCTAACCAAGGTGCAGATCTATTGGGTATTGTTTCTTTCGACCCCCAGGTTGTAGATTTCAAATTCGTAGAAGTGACCGTAAGTACGCCGAATTTTAGACAGCTTGTGTCCGTATTGGGTGAAAATGCATTTAGCGTAAGAGAAGCCAGACTGGCGCAAAGTTAACATGCGTCAAAGAGCGCAATTTTGACCCCGGGGTTCCGTTTTGAAATCGCGGACCCCCGGCTAGGTTCCCAGCCCGTTTCTGAAAGCTTCTAAATATTCCGGTTCTTCATCCAACCAGTATCTGCGCGCGGGAGTGCCCAAAGTGGCAGGGCGCGGATCGGGATCATAGTAACTCCACCAAACCGCGATTTTAATGTTGGGATATTTGGGCATACCCGAAAACATATCTTGTATCCAAGCAAGCTTATCGCCGCCCACAGAGCTACAGGCGAATTCCGTTATCATCCAAGGAAACTCCGAATACAGGTGTTTGTACATGTTCCACAGACGGTCGTAGATTTCGGCGAAAGGACGCCACCTTTCACCGGTAACATTTCTGAAATAATCACCTGTGTTGTACCCCGTTATACCGATCATGTGGACATATTCATCCCCCGGATAATAAGCGATGTGGGAGTTCCATTTGCACGGGGGAAAACTTACATCGTTTGGATTAAACACCCAGATAGCGTTGTCGACGCCTTCTTCTTGGAAAATCTCGTAGAACCTTATCCAGACTTCTCTAAAAATGTCCGGGTCGCACAAAGTCAAGTGCCCGGAATAACTCACCCAAGTGGAGTTCATCTCGTTATTCAGCCGGAAAAGAAAAGGGTGGCCGAATTCTTTGGCTTTTCGCGCCAGTTGGCGGATATCATCATCTCTTTGGCCGTCTAGCACATCAAAGTTGGGATTGTGCCCCTCCATATCCCCGGCGATTTGGTAGGTAAGCTCCACTACTTTTCCATCGCGATAGGCTTTTTCCATGCCCTCTGTGGGAAATTCGTGTTGAAGATATCGGTACACAAGTATCACGGGAAATTCGTAGCTGAGAGTGTTTTCGATTTCTGCAATTTTGGCTTGCCCTTCTTCGCCGAAAGCGTTTGGGGTGAAGAATCCCCATGTGACATCTTGGGACGAACTCACTTTTTCGAAATAGGCTGCTGTCTCTTCATTCCACTTTGGCGGCACAGGCTCAAGTTCCAGGTGGTACGAGCAGTTACCCAAGACTTCGGTGGGTTCAAACGATTCAAGTATGGACAGAATAGTGTCCCTGTTTTCTTCAAAGGAAGTGCATTTGAAATTGAAGGTGTAATAAACGACCCCTTGGGTCTGAACGTATGCGTATGTATAAGAATTCATAGTTTGCGCGCTTTCTTCAGCGGGTGTTCTTGTAAGACTGAAAAGCCTGAAATCCCGGCCGTTAATGGTTTTCCATGTGTCCTCATGCACAGTTATGTTGTTGGAGATTTGATAACCCTCCAGGGTTATGAATTCGTTGGGGAGCGAAGAAAGCCAACCCCGGACTTCTTGATATGGGGACCTATCTCTGCTCACCCTCATTTCCAAAGAAGAATTGTAGACCCGGGCAAAATCGGGACTAAAGCGAAAATCTACTTCCACATCTTCGGGAAGGGCGAGTTTGTAGCCCGACGGGTGGTCGGTTAGGTAGATTCCGGATGGTGCGGTTCCAATATGTTTGATGTCCTTGGAAAAATCCGGCGTGTCTTCTTGGGCCAATAGAACCCCATCTTGGTAATACCCGGGGATTGCTTTTTGGCCGCCTCCTGACACCGCGGTTTTGACTTTCTTATCGAGGCTTGCTTTCAGTTGGGCTAAATCAACGGGTTCTTCTTCAGACGTATGCGGGAATTCGGGTCTGCAAGCCGCTAAAACTAATAGCATCGCGGCGATAGTTATCCAAGTCAGAGCAGTAATTCCGCGAACCCTAATCTTCATTTTCAAAAACGCCCCCAATGGTGGTTTAGAGGAAAGCAAAGCTTGTCTACATCTTAACAAAACCTGGAGGGTTTTTGTGGCTATGCCATATAACGCCAGAAAAGCGGTGGTTCTCAAGACGGGATATTTCACGTAAATGAGAATAGGACCCAAGCTTTTGGAAGACAGTCAGTTTAGGTTGGTGGGTGCATCAGATGCCCAACAGACAGATGGCCAAAACTACCATTGGTGTCGCACTTCTCCTGGCTGTAGCCAGGCTTACAGGTTTTGCCCGCTCCCAAGTCATGGCCTCTTTTTTTGGGGCGGGGACCGAAATGGATGCTTACATTGTGGCAAGGTCGGTGGCCATGATTGCCACGATTCTCACAGGGCCAATATCGGTGACATTCATGACGATTTACGCTTTCAAAATGGCGCAGGGGCAACAAAGGGCGGCAAACAAGTTAAAAGCCTCGGTTGTCTCCATTTCTTGTATTGTGATGCTTTGCCAAGTGGCAATCCTCATGATGCTGGCTCCACAAATCACTCAGCTGGTAGGTCCTGGGTTTGCTGCCGCGGTTTACAAGAAGGCCGTGGCTCAGGCCCGTCTTATGCTGCCCTTTATGCTATTTCCGCTTTTGGCGGCATTGTCCAAATCGGTTCTTAATACGCATAAAACTTTTTCCGCGCCTGTGGTCGCCGATATCCTTGAACACGTGGTCGTCATAGCGCTTATCGTAAAACTTGGACCGGTCTATGGCGCCGATTCTCTTAGTATTGCTGCCGTTTTGGGATGGGTTGTGCTGTTCGCTTTCCAATGGTTCTTTCTATGGAGGCGAAATCTTTGGTCCGGTTGGTCCTTGACCCTCACTGAAGACACAAGAAAAGTGATGGTGTTGGCGTTGCCCCTTGTGGGCGGGTCTATATTGTCGGGGGTTTACCATGTGGTAGACCGGGCGTTAGCCTCGCGGCTGCCGGCAGGTTCAATGGCAATTTTAGAATACGCAGAACGTTTGAGGGGGGTCCCTTTGGGAATCTTGGTGGCGGCGGCCACTACCGTGTTGTACCCAGCCCTTTCGGGTATGTGGGGGCGAGGCGATTCCCGAAGCTTTTCAGACACAATTATGTCGGGCCTTAGGTTCGTCGAATTCATATGTATTCCCGCCGCGGCGGGAATCATGGTGTTGGCAAAGCCCATAACAAAGCTTGCGTTCCAGCGTGGCGCGTTTACCGCGGAAGCTACTGAGAGTACGGCAAGGGCGCTGGTAGCTTTTGCCCCGGGCCTGGTGGCCGCGGCGGGTTTACAAACAATGAACGCCGCCTTCATGTCCTTGCAGAAAACAGCCCTTCCTGTAATTTTGGGAGTTATCATGTCAGCGGTCAATATCGGGTTGGATCTGGCCTTAGTGGGCTCTATGGGCTTCTCAGGACTGGCGTTGGCAAACTCTTTAGCTGCTTTCGTAACCATGTTTGTGGGGTTACTGCTTTTGAGGAAGCATTCGCCCGGCGTTTCCCTTAAAGTGCTGATGGCTTCACTGGGAAAAGTGATGATAGCTTCTACTATTATGGCGGCGGTCGTATTAAAAACCTATCAAACGCTGGGGTTTTTTCAAGGGACGGGTAGTGCGTTGAAAGACGCCGCGGGAGTTTTGGGTGTCGCCACAATTGGGGCAGGTATATATGTGATCGTAACAATGATTCTTGGTTGCGAAGAACTGAAAATCTGGAGAAAGAACTAACAATCACTAATTGGAGACTAGCACTCGCTCTAATAACATGGTAGATTCATATTTGGAACGTTACTCTTACAAAGAGGGAGCGGGGATATAGTGAAAAAGGCATTATCAATGTTGGTTGTGTTGCTCATCGCAGTTACCGCCTTGGCAGGCTGCACGCCCAAGGCACCACCTGTGGACGATCCCAACGGTCAAGGCAACGGACAGGAAGGCGGCTCCGGTATAGCTAAAATCGGTTTGGCGCTTTTAACTTCCGTAGGCAGCTCCACAGACCTCACCGTAGATGAGGATGGGGAGAAAACCGGGCCTACCGGGCAAGTGGATACCGTTATTGTTGCGGGCGCTTTCGACAGCGAGGGCAAGGTCGTAAGGGCAATAATCGACACCGCACAAGTTAAAGTTAAATTTGACGAAAATCTACAAGTTTTGTCCGATCCCGCAGCTGAGTACCTTACAAAGGTTGAGCTGAAAGAAAATTACGGGATGAGCAGAGTTTCCGATGTGGGCGAATGGTACGAGCAGGCTGAAGAGCTTGAAAAATGGATGGTTGGCAAAACTGTCGCCGAAATCAAAGCTATGCCCACCAAAGCCGGCGCACCTGGTCACGACACAGTGCCCGATGTTCCCGAACTGGCTTCGTTGGTTACCATGGTTGTAGGCGATTATTTGGAAGGTTTGGCCAAAGCATACGAGAACGCGTTTGACGTTCCCGAAGGCGCTGTTTCGTTGGGCCTTGGGCACAACATCGGAATCGGCAGCTCCAAAAGCTATTCGGCTGATGACGAAATTCTGGCCATGGCACAAGCAGACATCACTGTGGCAGCCACTGCGTTTGACGCAGATGGAAAAGTGCTTCGCACAATCATCAACACCGTGCAAGGCAAGGTTAACTACGATAGCGAGGGTGTCGTAACCACCGACAAGGCTGCCCCGCAGCTATCGAAAGTTGAGCTAAAAGAGAATTACGGAATGAGCAGAGTTTCTGAGGTCGGCGAGTGGTACGAGCAGGCTGAAGAACTTGAAAAATGGATGGTTGGCAAAACTGTCGCTGAAATCAAAGCCATGCCCATTAAAGAGGGCGCACCCGGCCACGATTCCGTTCCCGACGTTCCTGAACTGGCTTCCTTGGTGACCATGGTAGTAGCCGACTATCTGGATGCAGTATCCGAATCTTATACAAACGCTAAGGTTGTCGCTCCTGAGTAAATTGCACTTGGTGCACGCCTTTAAAACTCCCCCGCTTTCTGGGCGGGGGAGTTTTTCCATGGGAAGAAAACGTCGGCTGAGATCAGCATGGGCGGTTACTCTGTGCGCCGTTTTGACCTTCACGCTATCAAGTTGCGGGTTATGGAAACCAAAAAACTATGCCAAGTTCAGCGACACGTTTTTTGATACCTTCGACACTTACGTTACTGTCATCGCTTACACCAAAACCCAGTCTGAGTTCGAGGAATATTACGACATGATCCATAGTCGTTTTGTGGAACTGCATAAACTGTACGATATTTACAATTCTTATGAAGAAATAAATAATATCAAGACCATAAACGATAATGCCGGGCAAAATGCTGTAACAGTAGAAAAGGATATTATCGACCTGATTACGTTCTCCAAAGAATGGTACCAAAAAAGCGGCGGTCTCACCAATATCGCTATGGGTTCTGTGCTGAAAATTTGGCACAGGTACCGCCAGCAGGGCATGGATGAGCCCCGGGCGGCGGTTTTGCCGCCTATTGAAGCTTTACAGAAGGCTTCAATGCATACCGATATAGACAAAGTTATAGTTGACACACAAAATCAAACTGTGTTTTTAGCCGACGAAAGTATGAGTCTGGATGTCGGGGCTGTTGCCAAAGGCTTTGCTACTGCTCGGGTGGTGGCGGAGATGAAAGCATTAGGTTTGGGGTCAGCTTTTATAAGTTCAAGCGGCAACATTGAGACCGTGGGGAAACCCCTGGACGGCGTGAGGGAACGCTGGGGCGTGGGGGTACAAGATCCTGATAAGAGCGTGTTTTCGGACGATCAAGAACTCGTTGACGTTATTTACGCAAATGATATTGGTATCGCTACCAGCGGGGACTATCAAAGATACTATGTAGTCGACGGCCAAAAATACCACCACATAATAGATCCGGTTAGCCTTATGCCCGCCAACTATTATAGAACTGTAACTATTAAAGCCCCTGATGCCGCCGTCGCAGACTTTATGTCCACAGCTGCTTTCCTTGTTCCCTTGGAGGAAAGCAAGGCGCTTGTGGAAAGTTTGGATGGGGTGGATGCCATTTGGATAACCCCCGATGGGCATACTGAATATTCGCAAGGTATAAAGGCGATTTGCAGAAGCTTCGGCGCGTCCGGCGCTGACGCGCAATAGCCATCATTCCATTTTAAGGGTGCGCCCGGCCGATGTGTTTGCGGGAATGCGGCCAGGCGCGTTTGCCGAAATTGTTGGCTTACTGCTCCATTACCTGTTTTATTTTCTGGCTGGCCCACAAAAGCTCTTCCTGGTTTATTACCAGCGGGGGAGCAAAACGGACGATGTTCTCGTGGGTTTCTTTGGCCAAAATGCCAACCTGCATAAGCTTTTCACAGTACGGCCGCGCGGGTGTATCCAGCACCACGCCTATCAAAAGCCCTTTACCCCTAACTTCAATTATGTGCGGATTATTGAGCTTCCTTAGGCTCTCCATGAGTTGTTCTCCCATGATAAAGGCCCGCTCTGCTAGGTTTTCATCTTGTATGACATCCAACGCCGCTATGGCTACTGCCGCGCCCAGCGGATTTCCACCGAAGGTGGAGCCGTGAGAACCGGGTTCCAGCAGATCCATAACAGAAGAGTCACAAGCCACAGCCGAAACAGGCATGATTCCACCGCTTAGGGCTTTGCCCATAATCAGGATATCTGGGGTAACGTCCTCCCACTGGCAAGCAAACATCCTGCCGGTTCTGCCAAACCCCGTTTGGATTTCGTCTGCCGCCAAAAGGACGCTGTGTTGTTTGCATAGATCGTAAGCTTGTTTCAAATAGCCTTCAGGCGGTACCCTTACACCGGCTTCGCCTTGCAGAGGTTCCACCAAAAAACCCGCGGTGTGGGCGGTAATGGCTCCTTCTAATGCGCTAATGTCGCCGTAGGGGATAACTGTAAAGCCGGGGGTGAAAGGGCCGAAGTCGGTCCGGTAATCCTGGTCAGATGAAGCGCTTATGACAGTGATGGTTCTGCCATGAAAATTGCCCTGGCATACGATGATTTCCGCAGTACCAGGCTCTATTCCCTTATGGCGGTAACCCCAGCGCCGAATGAGTTTTATGGCAGTCTCAACCGCTTCTGTCCCTGTGTTCATGGGAAGCAGTTTTTCTTTACCAGTAATTTGCGATAGTTTTTGATACAGCACTCCCAACTGATCGTTGTGAAATGCCCTTGAAGTGAGTGTAACCTTGTCGGCCTGATCTTTTAAAGCCTGAATGATTTTGGGGTGGCGGTGGCCCTGATTAAGGGCGGAATACGAGCTCAGCATATCCATATAACGATTCCCTTCAGGGTCCCAAACCCACACGCCTTCAGCTTTTGAAATCACCACAGGTAAAGGCAGATAATTGCTTGCGCCGTACTTTTGTGTGACATCAATTATTTCCTGGCTTTTCATCAACATTATCACTCCAATTCAAAGGTCAGTCCGGTTACCCATCCGCAACGATATCCATGATTCTACCACACGATTTAGGGTCGTTGAAGAAAGTATTTTTTAGAGGTAGACTGATAAGAGTGCACAACTGCCCGAGAGGAGAACCACATGAGTACAAGACCCGCCGCGATAGATCTTCGCCCTTTAGAGACAGAAGGCGAGGTAAAGAAAGTGGTATGGGAGCTATCTGCTCCTACTTTAGTCGAAATGGTACTTGTCTCTTTAGTCGGCATGGCTGACATGATCCAAGTGGGGCGGGTGGGGCCCGCCGCGATTACCTCAGTCGGGCTTACTAACCAGCCTATGATGCTTTTACAGGCCGTTTTCCAGGCCCTGAACGTGGGAACCACCGCCCTTGTGGCCCGCTTTATCGGTATGGGGAAATATGAAGACGCTTCAGAAACCGTCAAACAGACATTTGCAGTGACTGTCGTATTGGCCGTGGCGGTGTCTTTGTTTGCAGGTTTTCTTGCTCCGCAGATTCTTGTCTTTATGGGCGCCGAACCGGAAGTTATTGAAATCGGCGTAGCATACTTCCGTGTTGTGGGTTTTGGATTCCTCTTTAGAGCCGTATCTATGGCCATTGCGTCGGCTCTTCGCGGGGCGGGGGATACCAGAACACCAATGACGGTTAATCTTTGGGCCAACGGCATTAACATAGTTTTTAACTGGCTTCTGATTTGGGGCAAGTTTGGTTTTCCGCGATGGGGGGTTTTTGGCGCCGGAGTCGCTACTACTTTTTCCATGGTTGTGAGTTCTGTCTGGTTTGTGCTTATCGCCATAAAGGGCGAAAGGCATATAAAGCTGGATTTTTCCGACAAATTCCGCGTTGACAAGGGCATCTTGGGCCGAATCTATAATGTGGGTTTACCTGCTGCCTTGGAACAGTTGGTCATGCGCACGGGCCAGGTATTTTTCGTAAAAGTTGTGTCATCCCTTGGTACAGTCACTTTTGCCGCCCACCAAGTGGGGATGAACATTATGAGTCTTACCTTCATGCCGGGGCAGGCTTTCGCAGCCGCCGCCACCACGCTTGTGGGGCAGTATCTAGGCGCGAAGCAGCCGGACAGCGCAGAAAAGTGCGCTAATACTGTCAGAAAGATGGGCCTCACGGTCAACACTGCCATGGCCGTGGTTTTCATGCTCGGCGGTAAATACATAGCCGCTTTATACACCAACGATCCCGCGGTGGCTTTGGCCACAGCTTCAGTACTCCGCATTGTAGCTTTCGCGCTGCCGTTTCAGGTTGTCCAGTTTGTCTTGGCAGGGGGATTAAGAGGCGCCGGCGACACTCGATATCCGCTGTACTCCACTGCTCTGGGCATGTGGTTTGCCAGGGTTCTTTTAGGTTGGTTTTTGGTCAATGTGATGGACATGGGGCTTGTTGGCGCGTGGTTTGGGATCACTATCGACCAGATAATTCGCGGCATTTTGATTCAACTGCGGTTTAACACGGGGAAGTGGAAGACCGCCAAGGTGTGACATATTTTGAGCCCGTTTGTGATTTTTGGGAACACCGTTTTGCTTTTTGCCGTCTATACGTTTGATAGAAAAAATGGCGCTGTGGGCGGGGGAAAGAAGAATGGGCTCAGGTTTTGACGACGGGGTTAATCCCCAAATCAGGAGAAGACATAGAAAGAAGAACCCCACAGCTCTTGTGCCTCTGGCTGTATCTATTCTGCTGGTGTCTTTTCTTGCCATAAGTGTGTTAGGTAACTCTTCAGTTTTGTCCGGGGTTTGGGACAAGCTTTTAGGGCGTGACTCCATCCCAGGCAGGGGTGAAGACGGTCTACCAGAGGACGAAGCATCAGAACCTGAACTCGGGCACGTTGTCCTAACCGACGAACAACTTGCGGAATATATGCCCAACGAGCTGGGCAAAGTCATGGTGATTATGTACCACGACATCCAAGATACAGAAGGCGAATGGGTTCGGTCAAGGGAGAATTTCAAAAAGGACCTTGAGCGGTATTATGAGTTGGGTTACACCCTTATTCCTTTCAACTCTTACTTGGAAGGGGA
>CAYPVF010000042.1:0-14381 GCA_964414105.1 uncultured Eubacteriales bacterium | reverse complement strand
CGGTGAAATTTTGAGTTTGAATCAGCGCGGTTCAATACTTATGGATACGGTGTTGTTCATGGCACTGTTGTCGGTATTCTTCATGGCGCTAATTGGTCAGCTTACCTTCATGAGCAAGGTGTCGGCGCAAGAAGACGCCAGAGTACAGGGGCTTATGGCCGCGCGGATTCAGATGGAAAACATGAGGTCCGAGTGGGATTTTGAAACAGGGGATTGGAAACCCTTCGATCCGGTTAGGTTCGATGAGTCTTCTGATGGCGAACCCCACGACATTCATCGGCTGGATTTCGGTGAATACCGAGTTACCCAGTTACAGACGGATTTGTATAGGGTAGAGATACGCATTACAGATAACGCCGGCAGGGTAGCTTTTCAAACCCAGTCACAGGTTTGGGTTAAGTGATTGTTTTCAGGCTGAAACCGACGAGGGCGGGCGAAAGGGGATGTTGCTGATATGAAAAGTCGCTTGTCCTCGTCGTTCAAAAAGGAATCTGGCTTCACTTTAGTGGAAGTTGCGGTAGGTTTGGCTGTAAGTATGTTTTTGTTGGTCACTACGATTCAGTTTTTGACTCATACAATAGGTGTCGTAACCAAATTAAACATTCAAAGAGATATTCGAGATCAAGGCTTAATGGCAGTTGAGACCATAGAGCGGGAGTTTCGCAAAGTGTTGGAATATGGAAGAGAAAATATAGAAATAAGCTCAAATTCGTTTAAGGCCAGTTTTGGAGCGAGAAGCGTTAGCATAATGCAAAACGGAGACAGCATAGCGCTTACGTCAGGCGGAGAGACAATGCTTCTTTCTGGCAAAGGAAAATGTGTAGAGTTCGAAGTATTTGGACTTGTGGGCGACGAGTATATTTCAGGGTCAGAACCCGGGGCAACGGGGGCCCGCGTGATAGTTATAGGGTTTATATTGGAGGATGATACACATGGGGAGCCAATATCGAGGTCGTTCAAAGCCGCATTCTCCTCGGCAGGGTTCTAGCTTAATGAGCCGCCTATCAAAAAGATTCCGCTGGCTGGGTATCAACGAGGGGGGCTCGGTGCTTGCGGCAGGTGTAATTGTCTTAGGGATTTTTTCAGTATTGTTTGCCACAGGCGTGCGCCAAGAGGGTTCGGCTCAAGAACTAGACATACTCACCGCTCACAGACGAAAAGCCCTGGACGTAGCCAGAGGCGGCATGGATAAGCTGCTTATGGAGTTCAACCAGAATTCCAGAGTTAGTGATTGTTCCACAGCTTTGATCGAAAACGATGTGGAAAATTGGCAGTTGGCTCCCGCTGCCACCCAGCTTGATGACAATACGGTTTTGTTGACTTCACAGGCGACCATCTCCGGAGTCTCGGAAACGGTGACGGTCACAATGCATAGAGACGAATCCGAAGGCGGAAACCCGTTTCAGAACTTTCTTGGGGGAATAACCATTGCCGCTAGGGATGATATTACAGGCAATTGCTTGCTGTCACTTTCGAGCATAGGGAGCCCGGTTTATTATGGTGCTAGGAGACCATCAATAACGTATGTTGGTCTCCCGCTTCTCAAGAAGACTGAGGCTCAGATAGATATTCCTACTATTGAAGACGTTGATGTGGCGGTGCGAGCCCAGGTTGCAAGTCTGTCAATCGCGCCCGCAAACAGGGTAAACACTTTGCCCCGACGTGCGGAAATCGCGGAGAACACCCGTGTGACGCCTAAGTCAGGCACACTCAAGCCGTCCGGGAACAGCCTTAAGGTTAATGCAGGTAAGTGGCTAATAGTAGATGGCTCTCTCAACATGACGGCTGGTCTTTTACAGACATTCAATTTGGAGCTATATGGGAATATTGTGGTGCTCGGTGGTTCAGTATCCATGGGCGGAATTGGGTCCAGTAATGTCAAGGGAAATGGAATGATCATCTGCCTCCCCTCGGGTAGCAGTGGGATTAGCATCGGGCAGATCGGAGTCGTGGGGCTTGATGCTTTGACCTTGATATCCACTGGCAATGTCAGTGTTGGGTTCATGGGTACGTTTGACGGTGGACTGCTTGCATATGGCAAACATGTACATGTGGGTGGAATCCTCGGCGGATTGACACTGTCTACGTGTTGCTTGGTATCCGACACCAATGTAGATATTGATTTCTTCGTTGGAACGCTTATTCTCAGAAAGGGTACAGAAGAAGGCTGGAAGAATCAGCCGCTTCCTAAGGTTGTCGGATCGGGATCGTTGGGTCCATATAAGATTATTAGTTGGGATGAAGGTAACACTTAAGGTTTCCTGTAAGCGAGCTAAAAGGTTGGCTGGAGGTGTCTTTTAATGGCAGTCCCAAAAGGGACGAGCATAGGAATAGACTTATCAAACCCTGTCAGGGTGGCGGCGTATTCGGCTGATACTGGCGAAGTCGTGGCTGTTCATACGGGGAAAGTGTCTTTCCAATACGATTCTAAACAGAAGATTCGGGAGCTTGCAGGCGAAATTCGCGAATTCTGCAGCCCTTTAGGTAAAAAGCTTCCCGCTATTGTGGGGTTACCCATGTCCGATTGCCTTCTGTTCACTTTGGCTATGCCCAAACTCAGCAAGAAAGAGTTTAACAAAGCCATACAGTTTGAAATAGAAAGGCTATCTCCGGGTGGGTCCGACATCATGCGAGCCGTCGTCAACGAGTGGCCCGCAGGGCTCCCTGTACCTCCATCGGTGCAAGTCCCCGAAGGCACAAAACTGTATTTGATAGTTGCAGCCAAAGTGGAGGCGGTTCTTTCCGCCCAATCGCTCATGAAAGCCGCGGGGCTTCGTCCGCAGGGTGTGGACATTCCCGCAAACTCAGTATCCCGTGCATGCCTGTGGATGTGGGAGAAGGCAAAACATTTGGTTGAAGAAGATACATCTGCCGCTGCGCCTCCTGTTAGCGCGGCTCCCGGTAGTAGCGAAGCAAGCGCGGACACTTCAGCGCAGGACAGCTCTTCCTATCAGCCGTGGATTACTCACGGGAATGGGGTATCTGTAGATGCTCCTTCAGGCGCACGGGGTATAGCTGCCACGGCCCTGGAACCAGATTTGGGCGGGGAATCTTCCCTAGATGATTCCGGTGATTCGGGTTCTATACTCGACATATCAATCGTGGCACACACATCCGAGGCCCTGATGTACTTAAGCTACGGCGGGTACCCTTGGATGATGCGAGAAATTCCTTTAGACCCCGACAATCCCTTTGTAAACGGGCAAATACTTGCAGGTGAAATAACCCGCTCCGCCAGATTCGCCAGAGCCTCAGCGGGAGTGCGAGTCGATGGCAGAGTGATAATCATAGGCGAATCCGATAGGGTTAGCTTTCTCGCCGACTACTTAAAAGAACAAACCGGCCTTCGCACCAGGCTTTGGGGTCACCCCGTGGTAAACTCAGACCCCCAGTACGGTGTAGCCGTAGGCTTGGCTTTACCCCAAGAAGGGGGTGCAAAATCGTGAGCAACATCACCGTTGGAACCAGAGGCACCAAACCCAGAATGGACCTGTTAAAGCCCGATCTTAAAGGCTTATCAGAAGAACGAAAAAGCTTAGCATCGCTTATTCGCATCGTGTTTTTGGGCGTAGCCCTGGTTGTATGGACATTGGTCGGCCTCAAGGTGTGGGATATCAGCCTCCTTGTGTCGGAGCGAAGACCCGAGGAAGCGGAAAGAGCCAGGCTCAGCCAGGAGATTTCCGACTTGCAGACGGTTTTGGCAAAAGTCCCCCAAGGGGTTCTTCAAGCTAAAGAAGACCTTTACACTCAAATCGTGTGGTCTGAACGCCTTGGCGCCCTTAAGGATGTAGCCGGTTCAGGCGTGGCATTTGGGGTACACAGGTCCCAAAAAGACGGCGACATGCAAGTAAACGGGGTTGTGCGCGATCCGGCAGCCTACGCCAATCTTTTGGACAAAATCAGCAAGGTTGATTTCGTAACCCAAATAAAGTCAGCCTCCCTAAGCCAAGCGGAAGGCGCCGGGTATGAGTTCCACCTAAATTTCATTACTTTACCCACCCATGAATAGCGGAGATTGAGGGGTTGACCATGAATCATTTTTCATCAAGGTCTTTGTGGACTGCCGGTTCAGTCATCTTGGTCGTGATTTCTCTTGTAGGCACCGGTTTTTTCGTATACAGCGCCAATAGGTACAACCAAGAGATGACTGCCACCGAGTCGCTACGCATGGATTTGGCGACATTAAGGGCCACCCAGACCAGGCTGCAAAAGTCTGTAGACCATTTGGACCTTCTGCCTCCCATCGCCGAACCCAATTGGGAAAAGTCACTTACCGACCAGATAAACGATGCTGCCATTCAAGCGGGGGTCACTGTAGATAACCTTACATATTCCTCGGATGTCGATCAAAACGACGGGGCCTTGGGTATAGTAGCGTTCAACCTTGACATAACAGGCAACGATACCAGCCAAGCCAGATGCCTGAAACTGCTGGAAGAAACCGTCGTGGGAATGCGGTTTGAAGCCATCGATGGCACCTTGGGCGGAGGCGACCCCTACTACTTGAGCCTAATGGCCGGCGAGAGCGGATACGCAGACAGCATGAGAATAAGCGGAAAGGTGTACCGCGAAGTAGGGGGCGACTAGCAGGTGGGCCCGGGGTTTTCGCTTGGGCTTATTACATTTGCGGACGCCGCTGTATTCCTAATCGGGCTATGTCTGGGTAGCTTCGGGGGAATGTTGGCATCGAGAATCCCCCGGGAAAAAGCTTTCACCGGAAGGTCTCAATGCCCCAACTGCGGGCACGTCCTGACACCAATAGAACTTATTCCCCTGGTCAGCTTCCTTCTGCAGAGAGGACGCTGCAAAAAGTGTGGCCAAAAGATAAGCGGAGCATATTTTCTCGTTGAGCTCACCACGGCCGTGAGCTTTGTTTTGTTCGGACGCGCCTTCGGCTACGGTGTGATGGGTATACTCAACATGGTAATCGCCCTTCACCTGGCTGTCCTAGCGGGAACCGACATGATGCACGGCTTACTTCCCAACACAGTCATTTTGTCCGGTTCGGTTTTCGCCCTAATCCTCCGCGTTGCGGCTCCTTTGCTTGCCGTGCCAGGCGCGACGGGTGCGACGGGCACAACGGCTATGGGTGGCGGCCTCACTGTTTGGCTCAGCCTTCGAGACGGCCTTATGGCAGCTCTGGCGGGGTTCGCCTTCTTTTACGCGGTTGACCTCATAAAACCCGGAGCCATGGGAGGCGGAGACATCAAAATGGCTATTTTCATAGGCCTTTATGTGGGCTTCAGACGACTTTTCCCCGCGCTTGGCCTGGGTTTCGTACTATCCTCCCTGTACGCAATCCCCATGATGGCCATGGGCAAACTCAAAAGAACCGACACCCTCCCCCTGGGAATCTACCTTTCTATAGCTACCTTAATAATCACCCTAGTTAACTACTAAATACCTGCTACCCCCTAATTCCTTGAACTCCACAGTCGATATAAGCATTGTACATACCGTTATGTTCGAAAAGGGGTAGTAACAATGCCTATATTCGGCCTCCGCAGCCGCGCCGGGCGGGTTCGTTCCGACCAAAAAGGTTCGGTTCTCGCAGCTGGCGTCATCATATTGGGAATCTTCAGCGTAATGTTTGCCGCCGGTGTAAGGTCCGAAGGAAGTGCCCAGGTGTTGGACATTATCACTGCCAATCGCCGCAGTGCCCTAGATGTGGCGAGAGGCGGTATGGAGCAGCTGCTGAAGGAGCTCAACGAGGTAAAAGATGTTAATGCTTGGATTCCTCTTGGACAGGATTGTCCTGAAGAAGGTTGGCAAACCGAGCTTACCGCCGAACTCAAAGGTTCGAATCTTCAACTGCGTTCCAAAGGCACCGTAAGAGGAGTATCAGAAACCATTTCGGTTGATTTGGAGGCCTACGGCGAAAGCATACTGCGTCCCGTTTTGGGCAAGGTTGTTTTTGCCGCCGGTAACAAACTTGAAACCAAGCTCTCAGGAAGCGCCGCCGTGGTCGTGGATGGCCCGATTTACGCACAGAATATTCAATGGGACGAAGGCAAAGGACGGAGCCCGACGCCAGGCGTTACCAACGTGGGTTCTACCTTCATACAAACCCTAGACGAAGTGGCGGAGGAAATATGGAGCCAGCTGGAATCCTCAAACTACAGGTATTTCGCCCCTTACATAGGTCCCACAGGAACCAAGGCAGACATAGTTGTTGGGGCAGATACCAGGTGGGAAGGAAAAACTCTTCAGTGTTCCAGTCTGGAGGTAAAGGAAGGCACGACTCTCGTCGTGGAAGGTTCTTTGGACGTGGGGAAGTCCCTAGTACTCAATGGGACGGTAATAGTCATCGGCGGGGGCATCAAGATTCACCCCACAGGCAGCGACCCGGGAATATCCGGCCGGGGTATGATCGCCTGTGTTCCGCCTAAAGGCCAAGCCCCCTTGACGGTCGATAGGCGCGGCAAACCCGTCCTGAACACGGGAGCCGTAAACATTTCAGCCACGGGAAGCGTAACGGGGGTTCTGAGCTGCAGCATCGTCACTACTGGCGACATCTCCATAAGTATGACCGCAAGCGCAGGCGGCAAAGACGGATGGAACACTTTGTTTATGTACGGTCACGACATCACAATCGATGGCAGCGCAAGCAGCAGCCTGAAAGTCAACGGTTTTTCAGCAGTGGCGACCAACGACATCAAAATAACAGGGAGCGGAAGCGCGTCGGTGGATTTTAGCCTAGGCGACAGCAAAGCTTGGGCCCCTCAACCCTTGCCCCAGGGGACAGGGAAAAGTGGTTACCGCATCACCGGGTGGAAGGAAGGCAACAGTTAGATACTTGCGGCACACCAAGCCAGTCGTTGTATCCCACAGGCCCCAGGGGGCGGCTCCGTTGTGCCTCGCAGGCCCCAAGGGATGTCTCCTTTGTGCCTATGAGGCCCATAGGGTGGGCAAACCTCGGCCAGTGGGCCTAATAGGACCCAACACCAGCCACCTCTGTGTCCCACGGGACCCAACCAGCCTAACCTTTGTCCCTCTGAGGCCCATAGGGTGGGCAAACCTCTGGTGGTGGGTTACGAGTCTAATAGGACCAAAGGTCTTCGACCTTTGTACCCCACAGGACCCAACCAGGCTAACCTTTGTCCCTCTGAGG
The DNA here is from genome assembly GCA_964414105.1 of uncultured Eubacteriales bacterium. GTDB lineage: Bacteria > Bacillota > Sulfobacillia > Fermentithermobacillales > Fermentithermobacillaceae > JAXGZG01. The sequence goes on along the minus strand of CAYPVF010000042.1, from coordinate 7,270 downwards.
CCCATAGGGTGGGCAAACCTCGGCCAGTGGGCCTAATAGGACCCAACACCGGCCACCCCTGTATCCCACGGGACCCAACCAGGCTAACCTTTGTGCCTCTGAGGCCCACACCCACAAAAAAACGAATAAGGTACGAAATCCAATATGTAAAACTTTGTTTATCCTCGAATCATTTGTCCGCCTGCCCTGGTTTCCCCACATCCCCATCAGTCCTAGGTATCGCCGCCATGGCCACAAGCCGCACAGTATTCCTAGGCGGCCATTCCAATATTACACCTGCATTTCGCAGGGTTCGGGTCACGTTTACACCCATTTTTTCAGGCGACTGGACGACCTCATACCCGGGGCGCGCCGCGGCGAACCGTTCCGATTCTACCCTCAAATGTTTTTTCGCCCGGCCCTGCCAAAATAAAATGTTACGGCACTGCCTGTCAGACCACTCGGGGTGCTTGGCCTTCATCCTATCCGCGTGTTCCCGCAAATCGAATTCGGTCACTATGGCGTAGACGTCCTGACCGACATCGTATTCCGCATCAAAAAACGGCATATTAGGTGGGCATCCTTCCTTCCGGCCGAAATTCGGGCACCCCTTAGGATGGTTAGGGTAGGGCCTTTGGCACAAATTCATAATTTCCTTATGGATTATTGGCTCCACTTTTACGATCACGCGCCACTCCTCCAGTTGCGGTCAAAAGGTTTCCATTATTATTGTCCCAAAACCCTCAACCTGTGACCCCTCGACTTTCGGCCCCCACCATCCCATGCACCCATTTTGGGGGGTATCCAGATTTTTAGTCTCAAATATGAGACTATCTCCCGACCTATCGAACGCTGAAAGTACACCGCCCACAAAACCATTGAAGCAGACGCAGAATATTTCATCCCCGAGGTGGCATTATATTATTGTATTTTATACTATCTTATAATAGGATTATCTCACCTTCAGTATTAGGGTGAATATCGGGTGCAAAACAATCTGGGGTTTATAAGAAGGAAGTTCGAAGAAGACGAGTTCAGGCTTACCTCACACTGCATTGAACGTATGGACGAACGTTCAGTTTCCACCGGCGACGTTAGGAATGCCGGCAGTACAGGTACAGTTATTGAGGTAACAAAGATAGATTCAAAAGAACGATACGCTATTGAGGGGTTTGATGAAGAGGGACACCCTTTCTATTTGGTGGTTGTCAAGGAAAAGCCTTTTCCGGTTGTTATAACAGTGTGCAGGTTTTGGGAAGAAGTGTGGGCGTTGGAGGAAGGCAGGCACACCAGGTGCAAGAGGTAGGGCCAAGTGCTTTCATCTAAGGAGGATCCTTATGGGTAAGTGTGTTTATTGCGGAGGAACGCTGGAAGGGCGCGAAATTGACGTTGCTCGAAACTGGAAAGGGCTCAAGGTGACGTTCCAGGGTATTCCATGTGATGTCTGTTGTGATTGTGGAGAACAATACTTTGCTCCCGAATATGCAAAGCTTATGGAGATTGTATCCGAGAGAGCAGTTGCCGCAGGTGAGGCTCCGGAAATAATGAACGTTAGGGAAGTGGCGAAATATCTGCGCGTAAGCACTCAAACGGTCTACAATCTTCTCAAGGCAGGCAAACTCCCTGCCGCCAAGGTGGGCCGCGAATGGAGGTTCACCCGGGAAGCCGTAATTCATGCTTTGCGGGTCGCAAACGAATCCGGCAAACTAACGCTCGGCCCTTCACCCCAATTTGCTTTTCGCTCGACCTCGGGGCTCAGTGAAAATGACAAAGATCGGTTGTTTGCTCATTCGCTCGAATCCCGTCTTGAAGCTATAGACCATGCACGTAACTCACCCAAAAAATAGGCGGCCGGCCGATTACGCCAAGGCGTTTCACCGACAGGGAATTGTTGATTCTTTGCCCGTCGATGTTTACCGGTTGGCCCGTAAGCTTGGTGTCCGGGTTATAAAAGAGCCGTACGAAACAGAAGATTTTGACGGCTGCTTAATCAAAACAAGAGAGAACCCTAAAATAATCGTAAACAGTAACATCCGTTATAGGCATAGACAAACTTTCACGGTTGCCCACGAGCTAGGTCACTTTGTTATTCCATCGCACTCCAAGGCTTTTTTTGAGTGCTATAGCGCGGATTGGGCGGTGCCGTCCTTGACAGAGGAAGTTGAGGCAAACGAGTTCGCGTCAGAATTGTTGATGCCGTACGATGATGTGGTGGAATATCTTAAGTTCCTTCCACCGAGCTTACACGAATTTGAGAACCTTGCGGACAGATACGGAGTATCCTTTACTGCGGCCGCTTACAAATTTGTCTCGCTCACCGCCCAGGCTTGTGCCATACTTTTCTCCCGTCAAGGCACGCTTGAAAAATTTGCCCAGTCAAGATCGTTCCGTTTTCGACTGTTGAAGGAAGGTCTTGCTCCTTCTAGCGAGTCACTCACGATTGTGCAAGGTTCGCGTTGGTTAGCAAATCCTGTAAGTGATATTTCGTTAGTTGAAGAGAGTAGGCCATTCACGAATCTGGGGTTGATTTTTTCCTTAATATATCTGCTAGATACAGAACAGGAGCCGTACGACTATGGCTACTATTAAGCCTTCGCAAGGTTTTCCTTATTATTGCCCCCAAAACCCCGAACCTCCGACCCGTCGCCGGCCTATGCACCCATTTTGGGGGGTATCCGAATTTTTAGTCTCAAAAATGAGACTATCCACCGGTGTATGCACCCATTTTGGGGGGTATCTCAATTTTTAGTCTCAAAAATGAGACTATCCATCGATGTATGCACCCATTCTGGGGACTATCCGCCCCGCGCAGCACTTTTCCTAGGCCACGAACTGAAGGAATCCCGGGGCTGGTGAAGAAATCTAGATACCCAGGCACTAAACCCGGTGCCGGCGCAACCAACTTTCGGAAGGAGAACCGAAAATGATTAAAGGTATCTTCGCTCCTATACCGACTCCTTTTGTTGACGAAGAAGTGGCCTACGAAAAATTGGGCGAAAACGTCGCCAAATGGGGGAAGACCGGGCTTTCGGGGCTTGTTGTCTTCGGGTCCAACGGCGAGGCCCCGTACCTCAGCGCTGATGAGAAGGTTGAAGTTTGGGCTTACGTCCGGAAGCACCTCCCTGAGGAAAAAATCATGATCGCCGGAACCGGCCAGGAAAGCACCCGCGCGACCATCAGCCTGACAAAAAGGGCTGCCTCCGTGGGGGCCCAGGCGGCCTTGGTGGTGAACCCCAACTTTTATAAAGGTAGCATGAAAGAGCCTGCTTTGGACCAATTTTACCGCGATGTGGCCGACGCGTCGCCCATCCCCATTCTGATTTACAACATGCCGGGCAACACCGGAATCAATATGTCCAGTTCCCTGGTGGCAGGCCTTTCCAACCACCCGAACATCGCGGGCGTCAAAGATTCGGGCGGAAACATAGTTCAAATTTCCGAAATCCTTCGGGACGCTCCCGATGATTTTGCCGTGTTCGCGGGGTCTGCCAGTTTCCTATTTCCCGCCGCGGTCATGGGAGCCGTGGGGGGGACTCTTGCCACAGCCAACGTGGTGCCGGATTTGTGCGTCAAGCTCCTTGAGCACGCCCAAAAAGGCGAAATAGAGGAAGGCCGAAAACTGCAGAAGAATTTGCTAGCGTTGAATGCAGCCGTGACGTCCCGGTTTGGGGTGGCGGGGCTAAAAGCCGCTTTGGACATGATAGGTTATTATGGAGGACTCCCGCGACGGCCCATGCTGCCTTTGACTGACGAAGCCAAGGCCGAGCTCAAAGGTATATTGATGGCTTTGGGTGTCGAAGTGGCGGGGTAGGCTGTTATGGTGAAGGCGTTATGTAAACGCGTGGATGATCCCACGGTCCCCATAATCCTCAACGGCCCGGGCCGAGTGGGGATGAGTTTTGTGCGGTTGCTGGGTGAGAAATCGGCCTACATAAAGGAAATTACAGGTTTCCAGCCGGTGCTGGTGGCGGTGACCGACTTGGGGAAGTCCATATTTTGCCCTCAAGGGTTGTCCCTGGAACAAGTTCGGAAGTGGAAGGATTCGACCGAAACCGCCGCCGGGGCGTTTTCATCCGTCCAGTCTTATGTCCGTTCCCCCGGGCGCACGCTGGCGCCACACCGGGGTGTTCAAACTGTCTTCTTCAACTTGGAGTATCCGGCTATCCTGGAACAAGTCTCGCCGGCTCCCGGAATTGTTGTGGAAGCCACGCCCACTAACCTTTCCACGGGTGAGCCGGGCCTGAGTCACCTCATCCAGGCGTTAAGCAGTGGCTTTTCCGCCGTGACCTTGGCAAAAGGCCCCTTAGTTGTGGCTTTTGATGAGCTTCACGCGCTTGCCCGAAGGCATGGCGGTGGTTTGAAATATAGTGGCGCAGTGGCAGCGGCTTTGCCCACGGTAGATACGGCAATGTATTCCATGGTGGGTGCCGATATCGTCGAAATCGAGGGGATTCTGAACGGCACCACCAACTTTGTCCTGAATTCCATGGCCCGAGGAATGTCTTACGAGGCAGCCCTGGCCCGTGCTCAGGCAATGGGAGTGGCCGAGGCCAACCCGGTTTTGGACGTGGAAGGTTTCGATTCAGCCGCCAAGCTGCTGATATTGGCAAACACAGTCTGGGGATGCAGGATGAGCCTCGACGATGTGGCGAGGCAAGGGATAACCCATCTTAGCGGCCGCGATGTTCTGGATTACGCGCAAAAAGGCACCCCCATGCGGCTTGTGGCCAGGGCCGTGGTGAAGACCAGTCAAGCCGGCGAGGTTGATTCCGCCAGGCCGGAATCTAACAAACCTGAATCCGACGAGGCTAATGCGGTTAAGGCGGAACCCGTCAAGGTCGATTCGGTCAAACCCGAGCCCGCCACGTCCGAATCCGGCGGAAGTCCAATCGGCACTGGAATCCCTGCCGGAACCCCTGCCGGAATCCCTGCCGAAACCACAACCGTGAGCCTCACCGTCAAACCCGAGCCCGTCCCGGCCGACCACCCGTTTACAAACCTTCCCGGAACCCAAAAAGCTGTGCGGTTTGCCTCAGAGCAAATGGGCGATATTGTAGTCTTGGGTGGCGCGTCCGACGTTGTGGGCGCCGCCGCGTCCGCCGTAAAAGATTTGATTCACCTGCTAGAGGAAAGGAGACTGAAATAACCAAATGGATATGAAACTGCGGGCCCCCAAGGCAAAACTCCTGCTAGGGCCCGGTCCCAGTAATTCCGATCCCAGAGTTTTGCGGGCCATGTCCGAGCCCACCTTGGGCCACCTGGACCCGGATTTCGTCGCGATCATGGACGAAACCACCGAGCTGCTCAAGTACGTTTTTAACACAAAAAACAGCCTCACCATCCCAATTTCGGGCACAGGTTCCGCCGGCATGGAAGCTGCCCTGGTCAACACCGTGGAGCCTGGCGACAAAGTCATAATCTGCGTAGCGGGGGTTTTCGGCGAGCGCATGGTAGATGTCGCCGAAAGGGCGGGGGCCACGGTTGTGCGCGTGGACACCCCATGGGGCGAACCCGTTGACCCGGAGGACGTGGCAAAAGCCATAAGAAGGAATCCCGGCGCGAAGCTGCTGGGAATCGTCCACGCTGAAACTTCCACCGGGGTCCTGCAGCCCCTGGATGACATAGCCAAGTTGGCCCGGGAAAACGGGATGCGGATAGTCGTGGACGCGGTGACTTCCTTGGGGGGTATGGACGTCCCCGTGGATCGCCTTAACCTTGATTTTGTTTATTCAGGTACGCAGAAGTGCCTGTCTTGCCCGCCGGGGCTCGCGCCGATCACCGTGAATAGCGCCACCGCCGAGTTCATCAGAAACCGCGAGACCAAGTGCCGTAGCTGGTATTTGGACCTAGGGATGATTCAAAGGTACTGGGGTTCCGAAAGGTTTTACCACCACACCGCCCCAATCAACATGATTTACGCCCTTAACGAATCGCTCCGTATAATAAAGGAGGAAGGGCTCGAGGCCAGGTATCAGCGCCACGTGGATACTCAACAATTCCTTATCGAGTCCCTCGCACCGTTGGGGATAAAACCCGTGGTTAACCAGCCCTTCAGGTTGCCCAGTTTGACCACCGTTTGGAACCCGGAAGGTGTGGACGAGGCTTCGGTCCGAAAGCGGTTACTGGATGAATACAACATCGAAATAGGTGCCGGACTTGGAGTCTTTAAGGGAAAGATCTGGCGAATCGGACTCATGGGCACAAACTCCAGAAAATCCAACGTAGTTTTCCTCTTGGCCGCTTTGAAAGAAATACTGGGCTTATAAGCAGGCCGCCGGCGAATTTCAGTATTTTTGGTGGCAAAGAATCTTGAAGGCCTCGGTGCCAAGCGCCGGGGCCTGATACGTCCGAACCCGCAAATTGTGTGATTTCGATCTCAACCCGTCACTCGCCGAACCCACCATTGTGTCCCCCAGGCCCCAACCAACCCGTCCATTGTACCTCTCAAGCCCCAACCGGCCCGTCCTTTGGGTCCCTCAGGCCCCAACCAGCTTGTGTGATCACCGGTGACTTACTACCAGCCCGTCTTTGATCACCATCGAAGGTTTCCTCAAGAATTCAAGATCCCCTGTTGGGTCGCCGTCGAGCACAATCAAGTCTGCCAGCTTTCCCTGGCCGACGGACCCCAAATCCGCCTCCATTCCCAAAGCTTCTGCCCCGGCCACAGTCGCCGCGTGGATAGCTTCCATATTGCCCAGGCCGGCTTTGGACAGGGCAATAACCTCATCTACCAGGGAGGGATGCGGCAAGCTGGGCGAACCGGCGTCGCTCCCCGCGCCAATCCTGAGACCACATTCTTTGGCGATCTTCATGCTCAACTTGTGTCGCTCCACAATTGGCCGGGCCTTCCGCCTTGCGTATTCGGGGATACCTTCCACCTCAGCGATGGTTTTGTAAACATGAAGGGTGGGAACGTAGGTCATGTTTCGTTCCGCCATTCTCTCAGCCAAAGGGCGGGTAAGGAAATGGCCGTGTTCAATAGTGTCTACCCCGGCGTCGATGCATTGATCGATGCCCTGTTCAGCGATGCAATGCGCCGCCACACGCAGGCCCCGTCTGTGCGCTTCACGGCAGATGGCCTCAAGCTCGTCGGTGTCAAATTCGAGTCGGCCAACTTCTTCACCCTCAGTTTTTCCATAAACCCCGCCAGTTGCGGATATTTTGATCACCTCCGCGCCTGCTGAGGCTTGTCGGCGCACTGCCCGCCTGGCCCCGTCCGGTCCGTCGCATTGGATAGCCCAAAACGGATCGTGTCCGCCTGTCATCACGATGGATTGGCCTGCCGCCACTA
>CAYPVF010000041.1:0-14495 GCA_964414105.1 uncultured Eubacteriales bacterium | reverse complement strand
TGTCCAGATGGGCGTCGGCTCAATAGTGATCGGCTTGGCCTCGGTGATTATCGGTGAGGGGCTTATCGGCGATAGGGGAATAGGCTGGGCAGTGGTGAGTGTAGCAGGCGGGTCGATTGTCTACCGTCTGTGTATATCGGTGGCCTTAAGGTACGGCTTCGCCGCTTCAGATTTGAAACTAATGACGGCCATTTTGGTGATAGTTGCCCTCTCGGCACCTAACATCAAAAAGCTGATATTTACAGCTCCGGTAGGCGAACAAGGCGGTGAACAGCATGCTCGTGCTAGATAATATTGGCAAATGTTTTGGCAGGAACACTGTTAACGAAAAGCGGATGTTTTCTAGGTTGAATTTGAGCATTCTGAGGGGCGACTTTGTCACTGTTATAGGCAGCAACGGCGCCGGTAAATCAACCTTATTGAACATCATTGCCGGAGCTCTAATGCCGGATTGCGGCCAAATCACAATCGACGGCTGCGATGTTACCGCCCTGTCGGAACATAAACGGGCGGGGCTTGTGGGGCGGGTGTTTCAGGATCCCCTTTTAGGAACGTCGCCCAATATGACTATCGAAGAGAACCTATCCTTGGCGTACAACCGTTCCCAAAATGTGTCGCTGGCGTGGGGGCTAAATCCGCGGCTGAGGGGCTCTTTTCGGGAAGCTCTTACGGAATTGCAGCTGGGGCTGGAGACTAGGCTGGACACTAAGGTGAAGTTTCTTTCCGGCGGCCAAAGGCAGGCGCTAACTTTGCTTATGGCTACTTTGACCCGGCCGAAAATCCTGTTGTTGGACGAACATGCCGCCGCTCTAGATCCTCGAACTGCCGAGAAGCTTAACAGTTTAACTTCCCAAATTATCGCTGATCACGGCATCACCACTGTCATGGTTACTCACAATATGGAAAACGCCATCCAAATGGGGAATAGGCTTATCATGCTGCACGAAGGTAAGATAATCCTAGACATAGATGGCGCCCACAAGACCCGGCTTACAGTTCAGAAGCTACTGCAAATGTTTCGCGAGGCTCAGGGCAATGAGTTTTCCTACGACCAAGCCCTACTGACCCGTTAAATTTTGATCTGATGACCGCCCAATAGCCTCATCTGCGGGTGCAGTCTTGTAATAGGGGACAAAATGTACCCATACCCGTCCCGATAGTCTCATAAATGAGACTGTTTTTCTCAATAGGGGACAAAATGTACCCATAGCCGTCCCGATAGTCTCATAAATGAGACTGTTTTTTCCAATAGGGGACAAAATCGACCCATATTCGCCCCACTGGTCCCGCCTACGCAACTATTTGACAGGCTGGAATGCGGCTCAGGCGCAAAAGCGTCGATTATTCATCAACTGTCCAAGTTTCGCCGTAGTCAGTACTGGTCAAATAATAGGTAGCGGTATCGCCGTCATTTGTCCGGTGTTCTATGGGGTAAACTCCTTCTGCCCCAAAAAATACCGGCGAAAGAGGAATATTGTTGTCATACCCGTCAGGTACCGAAACCTCAAGTTTTTCCCAGGTGTAACCTTTGTCCATGGTTCTGTAGATAGTAGGCCCGGGGCCATCGTCTACCCGAAAGCTTATAAACCCTATGGTTGGGGTCGCGAACCCGGCGCCCGTGGCCACTCTGGCGTAAAGGTCATTGGGATTACCTATCTGTGTCCAAGTGTCCCCGCCGTCCGCAGTCACATACAGGTAATGGTGTTCGTTTCCCATACCATGAAAGTTGGACACAACTAGCCACCCGTCATTAGCCGTGCTAAATCCTACATAGAGCTTGCTCACACCGACATTTCGCGCTATCACTTTGGATGTGTGCCAGGTCTCTCCCATATCTTCGCTGGTTAAGACATGCAAAGGGGAGCCGTTCTGGCCTCCGTACGCGATGGCGGTTTTTGGTTCGGAAATATAAAGCCCGGCTTGGTCCACAGTCTGGCCGAATAGGTCGTCGCTATCAGCGGGCAAAAGTCTTAAAGGCGCCGTAGATTCTAGTCCTTTACTTTTATATACCAACGTCACGGTGCCATCTTGTTTTAAGTAGAAGGAATTGCCTTGGCCGAAAACGGCGATGTTGTCAAACGGTTCTCGGCATTCCTCGATCGCGGGCGTCTTAGGCAAAGTATTTATTCTCACCATGTGGTTTTCTTTGTCGTAACTTGATTCGGCTTTCAATACAGCCATCAGATCGGAAAGCTTCACATAATGGGTATCGTTCACGAGAATAGCCAGGATGTTGCCCCAACCATTGATGTTTCGTATGGAATAATCGGTGTAATGTACGCTTGCCACCGCGGCGGGTCCCGGATCTGAAAGCTCACCGCCCATTGGGTCATAAGATTCGTCTTTGGCCAACTCAACGGTTTTGTTCTCGCTGTCCCACGCGACAGAAAACTGTTTTGATGTGTAATTTAAGGCCATAGCAATATCTCGCAACTTGAAATAGACTTCATCTTCGATTTCATACGCCCAAATTGATGTGCCTTTGTCGTTGTCCACCGAAAAACCGTATTTAACCGGAAAAACCGTGAGCCCGGCGTCCGTTTGGTATGCCAAAGCTAAGCCACTCAAAGAAGAAACTAGGACCGCGAACAGAATAAGGGCCATCAGTCTCTTGCCGGCTTTCATTACAATCATCTCTTTCTGGTAGATACTGCAATTTGTGAGACGTGAAAAAGACCAGTGAGTTCCCAAAACCTCGCTCGCTACCGAAAACCTTACGAAGTTACCGCCAATCTGTTAATATAATGTGGGGTGGGTAATCGAAAAAGAAGGTATTCAGGACTATAGTGTCGAATGCTGCGGGCTGAGTCTTTAATACCAAGACAGTCATACTGGAGGCGAACAGATGAAGTCAAAATCGAAGGTCTTAGTCGCTGTAATCGGCGTGCTAATTGTTGCGCTCCTGGCGGGGTGTACCGCGACGCCGGATGAACCACCAACAGGGCGAAGCAGTACCGTCTTGACCATGGCGGAAACCAGCTCCCCGTCGGGCGTGTTCAACCCACTACTGATAGCCGACGAGTATAACCGCGAAGTAACAGAGATAATATTTGAAGCTTTGGTAGAAATGGACCCATCCTTCAACATTACGCCTGCCCTTGCCGAATCGTGGGATATATCCGAGGACGGCAAAAGCGTCACTTTCTATCTTAGAAAAGGCGTGATGTGGCACGACGGCGAAGAATTCACCGCTGACGACGTTCTATTTTCCTACGAATTCTTGTGCCAACCGGAGCTATCCACTTATTACGGAACCTTTGCTTCCGTTCTTAAAGGTTACGATGAGATGAAAGACGGTACCGCGACCCACCTAAGCGGCGTCGAAGTGCTCGATCCATACACGGTGAAAATTACGACTCAAGAAGTGTATGGGGATTTTCTCACCGGCCTGGCGAACTACATTAGGATTATCCCCAAGCACATATGGGGCTCGGTTCCCCCTTCAGAAGTTGAGGAAAGAACCGATCTGCTTCTAAACCCCATTGGCACCGGGCCGTTCAAGATGACTGAGTTTGCCTTGGACGAGCATATAGTGTTCGATAGGTTTGATGAGTATTGGGGCGGCAAGTCGGAGATCGAAAAAATCATCTTCCGAGTCATGACGTCTGACGCTATGATGGCGGCCGCACTTAAGGGCGAAGTGGATTTCGGCAGGATTCAGGACATGAACCCAGACGACCTGGGGGCCTACGAGGACGCCGGTTTCGTAATCGACAAAATCTATTTGAACTCCACCCAGATCATGGTGCCTAACTTCAATCACAAACTGCTTTCTGACGTGAAAGTAAGGCAGGGCCTGACCTATGCCATAAATAGGCGGGGTATCGTGGACTCGCTTATTTACGGTTACGGAAATGTGGCAAACCAGCCTTACCGCGAGGGCTTGTTCTTTACAGCGGATGATTCGGAAATCAATCTGTACGAATACAATCCGGAAAAGGCTATCCAAGTACTGACGGAAGAAGCAGGGTGGACTTACGAGAACAACACCATGTACGATCCTGACGGTAATCCGGTCAAATTTAGCCTTCTTTATCCCAAAGGAAACGTTGCCAGAGAAAAATCGGCTCCTGTGATTCAGGAAAATCTCCAGGATATCGGCATAGAGATTGATCTGGGCGTAATGGAATTCCCCAGCTTGACCGCAAGGTTGGAGCAGGGCGATTTCGACTTGGCTTTGTTGGGCCAGGGTACCAACGGCGCCGATTACTCTTCTTTCTACGGTAAAAATGCTCCTAACAACCGCAGCGGGTATCACAACCCGGCTTTGGATGAGTTGTTTAAGGAAGCGTCCAGGCACGTGGACCCAGATGAGCAAAAGCAGTACTACGTTGAAGCCGCGAAAATCATGAACGAAGAATTGCCGGTTATGTACCTGTACCACTGGTATGAAGGGCGGTTCATGGCACCGGACCTAAAGGGTGTAAAGGCTTCATCTATCACTAACTTCTACCAGCTCGTTAACTGGCGTTTCGAAAAATAAGCGCCTTAACCTTGACTGGTGAACTTCGAGGGAAGGGCCTATATTGCGCCCTTCCCTGAAAAAAAGGTGATACGATGCTCCAGTTTATTGCAAAAAGGTTACTAATACTGATTCCTACTTTTCTGGGGATTTCCATAGTCATCTTTACGTTGATTAACGTGACCCCGGGGGATCCTTATTCGTCCATGATGGATCCGAATATTACCCAGGCAGATAAAGAAGCAATGCTCATAAAAATCGGGTATTACGATCCCCTGCCTGTGAAATACGGGAAGTGGATAATAAGGGCCGCACAAGGTGATTTGGGGTATTCCGTGCATTACAAACGGCCTGTGATTGATATCATAGCCAACAAGATGCAAAATACGCTTTCCTTGTCTGTGGCGGCTCTGCTTCTTAGTACCATAATATCCATACCTCTTGGGGTTATTTCCGCCACAAAGCAGTATTCGATCTTCGACTATGCGGCTACGGTGTTGGCTTTCATTGGGATTTCCATACCGTCATTTTTCTTGGCGTTGGGCTGCATAAAGATACTGTCGTTTGATATGGGATTGTTCCCCATTTCCGGGAGCGGCAGTATAGCCGCGGGATATACCGGTCTCAGAAGGTTCTTGGATATGGCGCACCACGCCGTTCTGCCGGTAGGAGTGCTTACCGTGATGCAAACGGCTTCGCTTATGCGGTACACACGTTCCTCCATGCTTGAGGTGATTCAACAAGACTATGTGAGAACAGCCCGGGCCAAAGGCCTGTCTGAAAAAGTAGTTGTATACAAGCACGCGCTTAGAAACGCCATGCTGACGGTTAGCACGCTTTTAACTATTTCCTTGGGTCAGTTGTTATCCGGGGCGGTTCTTACAGAAACTGTGTTTTCGTGGCCGGGCATGGGTACCCTTATGTACCAGGCGGTTGGCAACAGGGATTACCCGCTGATAACGGCGTGCGCGCTTCTTCTGTCAGTTTGCATATTGGGGTCAAACCTTTTGGCGGACATCGTCTATGCGGTTATCGACCCTAGAATTAGGCTCAACTAATACAGACAATCCTGTGCGAAGGGATTTATCATATGGAAAACCAAAACACTAAAGGAACATCGCTTTGGAAGCTGAGTGTCAGGATACTCCTTAGAAACAAGCTGGCGGTTCTGGGAGCCGTTATCCTTTTGCTCCTGGTTGTGGCATCTGTTCTCGCCCCTTTTGCGCCTAAAGACCCCAACAGAACCAATATCGCCAACACTTACGCGCCCCCATCCAAAGAGCATCTGTTGGGCACAGACGAAGTCGGAAGAGATGTGTTTGCCCGGCTCCTTTACGGCGGAAGAGTGTCCCTTTCAGTTGGTTTAGTATCTACCTCCATAGCCATACTGATAGGCGTGATTTTAGGTTCTGTAACCGGCTATGTGGGAGGGACTCTGGATAACATCGTCATGCGAATAGTTGACATTGTCATGTCGCTGCCCTTCTTTGTAATCGCCATTACGGTGGCTGCCATTTTCGGTCCAAGCCTTCTAAATGTGATGCTTATATCGGGTTTATTGAGGTGGCCTGATATTGCCCGGATAGTAAGGGCTGAAGTCATGTCTATCAAAGAAAGAGAGTTTGTGGAAGCGTCCAAATCTTTAGGGCTATCCGACGCAGAGATCATATATAAGCACATTCTGCCTAATGTGCTTTCAGTCATAGTGGTGTACGCCACCTTGGGTATCGCCAGCGGAATATTGTCTGAAGCGGGCCTAAGCTATCTGGGCTTAGGGGTAAAGGAACCCCGGGCTTCGTGGGGCAACATGTTGTCTGCGGCGCAAAGCCTTAGGTCCCTAAGATTACACTGGTGGCTTTGGGCGCCCCCGGGGCTTTTGATTTTCGCGACTATATTATCCATCAACTTTTTAGGCGATGGGCTCAGGGACGCTATCGATCCCAAAATTAAAAGGTAGTGGTGAATATGGTTGACAGTGTCTTGGCTGTGCACGACTTGATAACGCAGTTTAACACTTTTGACGGAACTGTGACCGCCGTAAACGGGGTCAGTTTCAAGGTGGATAAAGGTCAGGTTTTGGGCATTGTGGGCGAATCCGGTTGCGGCAAATCGGTGACTGCTTTATCCATAATGCGCCTTATTGACAAAACCAACGGAAAAATAGCGGGCGGGTCCGTCATATTGGACGGTAAAGAAGACCTTCTTAGGCTATCAGAAGACGATATGAGGAGAATTAGGGGCAATCAGATATCTATGATATTTCAGGAACCCATGACTTCGCTGAATCCGCTTTTCACTGTTGGTAACCAGTTGGGAGAGGCTTTAAGCCTTCACTTAGGTCTAAAAGGACAGGAGAACAGGGCTCACTGCATAGAGCTGCTTAAGAAAGTGCAGATTCCCAGAGCCGACAAGATAGTTGATGAATATCCGCATCAGCTTTCAGGGGGAATGCGGCAGAGGGTGATGATTGCTATGGCTCTTTCGTGCAACCCCAAGCTTTTGATCGCGGACGAGCCTACTACAGCGTTGGATGTGACCATACAGGCGCAAGTGCTTGAGCTTATGAAGGATCTTATACGCGACCACAGTATGGCTGTTATGTTTATTACTCACGACCTAGGGGTAATTGCCGAAATGGCGGATTCGGTGTTGGTAATGTACGGCGGCAGGGTTGTGGAAGAAGCAAGCACGCGTGCACTTTTTGAAAAACCCTTGCATCCATACACCGTTGGTTTGCTTAATTCCCGTCCTTCCTTTGTGGCGAAGGGCACGAAACTAAGTTGTATTCCGGGTATGGTGCCCAGCCTAAACCAAATGCCTAAAGGGTGCGCTTTTGCGCCGCGGTGCGAGTTTGCCACGGAAGAATGCGGAAAGCAGATGCCCGAGCTAGCCCAAAGGAAGCCAGAGCATAAGGTGCGGTGCATTTTGAGGTAGAAAAAGCCGGAAGGTAGAGGGCCGGGTGATCATATGAGTTTTGTGACGGTTAAGAACTTGAAAAAATATTTTCCTATATATAAAGGAATTTTGTCAAAACATGTGGGCGACGTAAAAGCGGTGGATGATGTATCTTTCGACATCAGCCGGGGCGAGATATTCGGATTGGTGGGCGAGTCCGGCTGCGGAAAATCTACAACAGGCAGAACCGTTCTCAACCTAACGCCCGCTACCGGCGGCTCGGTAGTTTTTAACGGGCAGCGGCTGTTTGATGTAGAAACAGGCTTTTCCGCCGGCAAAGAAAAAATAAGAAGTCTACGACAAGACATGCAAATCGTGTTTCAAGACCCGTACGCTTCTTTGGACCCCAGGATGACGGTGGGTTCTATAGTGGGGGAGGGTTTGGAAAAACACAAAAAGGGAAACAAAAAACAAATTGAAGATAAGGTTAAAAGCCTTTTGGCCATGTGTGGCATGGAGGCCACAAGTATTAACAAGTACCCCCACGAGTTTAGCGGCGGGCAACGGCAAAGGGTTGGCATTGCCAGGGCTTTGGCGCTTGAGCCGTCTTTCATAGTGGCGGACGAGCCTATAGCGGCCTTGGATGTGTCTATTCAGGCGCAAATTTTGACTCTTTTGCAGGAATTGATCGAGCGGCTAAAGCTTACCATATTGTTTATTTCCCACGATTTGTCGGTGGTGAGATATTTCTGCGACAAAATAGCCGTCATGTATTTGGGTTCCTTTGTGGAAGTAGGCACTAGTGAACAACTGTTTGAACGTCCCTGTCATCCTTATACACAAGCCCTGTTGTCGGCCATGCCGAGATCGACGCCCACTGAAACCAAACAAAGGATAATCCTTAAAGGGGATGTGCCTTCCCCGGCTAATCCGCCGTCCGGATGCAAATTTCACACCAGGTGCCCTCGGGCCCAAGAAGTGTGTAAACAGATTTCCCCTGCTCTTGAACCCGTCGATCATGCTTCAGGCCATACGGTTGCTTGTCATTTTTGGGATCGTTAGGTTTAGGGAAATTTCAAAACAGGAGGCACATATGAAGATAAAGCTGAAGGATTTCACGCGGTACAAGTTTTTGTCGGGGATTAAGTTCTCTCCCAAAGGTCGCAGATTTGGTTTTTTGGTACACGAGATAGATCTGGAAGGCGACTGTTACAAGTCAAACTTGTGGGTGAGCGAATGTGACGACAAAGAAAGCCTAACCGGGCTTACTGATACAGGGGACTGTAAGTCCTTTTCATGGCTTTCGGAAGAGGAAGTAATAGTCCAAGTTGAAGGATCAAAAGAAGGCACAAGCAGGCTTTTGAGTATTAACCCTGTGAATAAGAAGACAAGGCAATTCGCGGATATCCCAGTAACTGTTCAAGGTTTCGAGCTGATAGACGGTAACAATGTTTTGTTGAAGGCACCGTACCAGAATCAAGGCAAGCCATATCCGAACTCCTTTGAAGGCGTGGAGGTTTTTGACGAGCTCCCCTTTTGGGAAAACGGAAAAGGAATAGTCAACAAGAAAAGGACTCGGGCTTACGTTTACAGCATTGAGGAAAACAAGCTGAGCCCTATAACAGGCGAGTATTTTGAGCTCGCGTCTATGCGCCTCAGCGCGGAAAAGGACAAGGTGCTGTACTTTGGTACCGAGTACAAGAACAAAAGGGGCCAAAGGCACGATTTGCTTGTTTATGATATAGCAAAGAAAGAAACCACCAACATTTTTGGCGGCCATCTCATAACAGATTGCGACTTTTTTGGAGATGGGGCAATAGTTGCGTCTTCCGATATGAAAGAGTACGGCCTGTACGAGAACCCCAACTTTTACTTGGTGGGGTTTGACGGTTCAGTGGAAATGCTGGCAAATAACGACTTTGCGCTGGCCAACGGTACCTCAAGCGACTGTACTTATGGGGGCGGAAACATTTTTGAGGTGTCAGGTGACGCTGCTTATTACATTTCCACGGTAGAAAGCTATTCCGTCATAAACAGAGTTGACGCCCAAGGCAAGGCCCAGATTATATCTCCCAAAAACGGGTCTGTGGAGTGTTTCGACATTTTCGGCGACAAGATAGTTTTCGTGGGAATGGCCAGCCAAGCCTTGGAAGAGGTTTACCTTTTGGACGTTAACACCAAGGTCACTCAAAAGTTTTCTGATTTCAACACGGAAATTCTGCGGGATAAGGACGTTGTGATACCTGAGAAGGTTGTGTTCACCAACAAAGACGGTGTAGACATCGAAGGGTGGGTCATGGAGCCCGTTGGGCTTGAAGCTGGAGCTAAGTATCCGGGAATCCTAAACATCCACGGCGGTCCAAAAGGTGTGTACAGCGCAATCCACTTCCACGAAATGCAGTTGTGGGCGAACTCCGGATACTTCGTTTTCTTCTGTAACCCCCGGGGCAGCACCGGCAGGGGCGATGAGTTCACAGATCTCAGGGGCAAATACGGCACTGTAGACTATACCGACATCATGGAGTTTACCGATTATGTACTGGAAAACTACAGCCAAATAGATAAAAACCGTTTGGGTGTGGCAGGGGGTTCTTACGGCGGTTTCATGACAAACTGGGTCATCGGACACACTTCGAGATTCAAGGCCGCTGCGTCTCAAAGATCTATTTCCAACTGGATAAGTGACTTCGGGACCACGGACATAGGTTACTTTTTCAACGAGGATGAGCATGTGGTTAACCCATGGAATGGGATGGAAAAATTGTGGGAGATGTCACCGCTAAAGCATGCTTGTAATGCGTCTACCCCCACCTTGTTTATCCATTCTGAAGAAGACTACAGATGCTCGCTGTCAGAAGGTCTGCAAATGTTCACTGCTTTGAAGTATTTCGGGGTCGAGGCCAGGATGGTAGTTTTCAAAGGCGAAAACCACAACTTGAGCCGTTCGGGGAAACCGAAGAACAGAATAAGGCGTTTGGAAGAAATTCTGAGATGGTTTGATATGCATTTAAAGGCTGAATAGGCGTATTATGCGGTTAAACTGACTTTTGCCCCCTGTCCGATTCCATCGGCGGGGGGTAATGCGTCCTTGAGATCAATTTCCCTGGTCAGATGTCAGTAGCCAAATTGGTCAAGTTGGCTAAAGGTTATTTCGCCGATTCCTAGAAGTTATCAACTCAACCTTCTAGCTGCTTTTCTACATCAGAAAAGCGTGCCGGGGGACCATAACAAAGGAGGGGATGGTCATGAACAAAGAAAATAGTGACATTCAATATCGGCAAAAAATGATTCGCGAGCTCCTTTCAGACCTACATGCAGGCAAGAGCTTTGAGGAGGTCAAGGCAAAGTTCGCTCAGGCTTTTCAGGGCGTTTCCGCGTCGGAAATCGCCGAGGCCGAACGGGGATTGGTAGAACAAGGGGTGTCCATTGAGGAAATAACCAAATTGTGCGACGTGCACGCGTCTGTGTTCAGAGGTTCCATTCAGGAAATCCACCGTGAATCAAAGCCCCGTGACACACCCGGGCACCCGGCTCATACGCTTCTGGCCGAAAACCAGGCGCTTGAAAAGTTGATAAATGAAAAACTGCAGCCCGGCTTGGACCAGTTTCTCAAGGCCGATTTGGAAAACCCTTCCGTTTTGCAGGCTGCTTCCTCCTTACAGCAAGATCTCAAGGCGTTGGCGGACATAAACGTTCACTACGTGCGAAAAGAGCACCTCTTTTTCCCGTATCTGGAAAGGCACGGAATCACCGCGCCGCCTAAGGTGATGTGGGCTGTGCATGACGAAATTAGGGGTCTGGTGAAAAAGGCTACTCAGACCCTTGATGATTGGCTCACAATAGCCGCTAAAACCACTACCGCAAAAGATGTGTTCAGCACGCCTACGAGAGTCCAGGTTGCGGCTGATTTAAACGAGGTCATTCCCAAACTTCGAGATATGATAGTTAAGGAAAATGAAATCCTGCTTCCAATGGCGCTTGACACCCTTACTGATGAAGAGTGGGCAGTGATTGCCAAAGAGAGCGGGGAAATAGGTTATTTGCTTATTCCTGAGCCGCCACAGTGGGGTGAGGCCACCGGGCAGGATGATTCGCGAACAGAACACGCTTCGGATCAAACTGTTATGGGGCCCGGGGGCACAGTGCTATTTCCCACAGGCAGTTTCAAATATGAGGAACTCTCAGGTGTGTTGAACACTGTACCTTTCGATCTGACCTTTATTGATAAGGATGACGTGACGCGTTATTTTTCAAGGGGCGCCGAGCGTATTTTCCCCAGAACCAAGGCTATCATAGGCAGGCATGTGGAAGATTGTCATCCTCCGGCCAGCGTCCATATTGTCCAAGGTATTATCGATGACTTCAAGGCTGGCCGAAAAGACAGGGAACACCTCAAGGGTCAATATGTGCTTATTAGTTTTTTCGCGGTGCGTGGAGAAAGCGGCGAATACCTGGGTGTTGTAGAAGTCACCCAGGATTTAGGGCCCCTTCAAGCCATAAAAGGGGAGAAAAGGTTGGTTCAGGAGTAAAGAGCAGTACACTTTTTGCCCATATGTTTGGGCAAGGGAGATAATACCATGAACCGACAAACGAAACGATTTGGATGCAAGGGCGGCGTTTGGCTTTTGGTGGTGTGCGTTTTGACAACGGCGGCGGTAGGTTGTATTCCTGGTACTCCCCCAAAGGAACAAGAGCCTCCGGAACAGCACGGTGAGGCTGGCATTCGTACTATAGGGGCGGTTCCCACAGAATATCGTTTGGAGGAAGAATTGGGCCGCACTGAAATCCGCGAAGTCGCCAGGGGTTTAATGTCTGATTTGCTGGACGGCTTAAGCGTCGAAGAGGACGGCCGTGATTTTGTCCTGGACGAGTGGAAAGACCTTTCGCTTGAGATTGACCACATGTACGGTATTTGGGTAGTAAGCGGTGAAGTCGATGTTTTGTACCATGGTGTTTTGTCTCCTGTGGGTGATAGCGGCCTGTTACCGGCCGGCGAGTTTGTCACCGTTTCAATAGGCGAAAGAAACCTTATAAATCAAAACGGAATCTATGTTCTATCTCTAGATTCCGGCGAGGCCAGGGAAGTCATTTTGGCGCCGCCTCCTGTAACTAGGGATACGAGTTTGGGTATAGCGGTTGTCATTGATTACGTAGACGAAGACATTCTCGTTTTCCACGGGTATTTTGGGCTATTTGTTTATAGTTTTGGTCCAAAAGAAATTACCTTGGCTGTTGATTTGGAAAAGGCTGTGGGGACCACCATAATTCAGGGTAGTGAGGGGGCTGCGGTACGCGTTAGCGCCGATGGCAGCACTGTCCAATTGTATTTTTACCCGGAACGACACGAACCCCGATTGGCGTTTTACATTGACCCCCATACAGGTAGTTACACCTATGGCGAGTATGCTCCCTTGGACTCGTATTCTGTTCGCCCCGACGATTCCCACAGCAGTATTCCCGGGCCGCCGGGCGGTTCACCCTGGACGCTTGAACATCTTACCTATACCGATGGGGATTCCAGTTGGCTTTTGTTCGATAATTGGGATTGGGATGAGTAGCGCGGGATTATTCCCGATCCCTATGGCTTCTCACTGTTGCCATCTGCCTGCCGAATTTTTGTAGCATTTGCGTCATGGGGCTGTCGGCTCCAATCACTCGGCGGGGAATTTCAGAAGGTATTTTGGAGTCGATTATACCAAGGGCCAAGTCTTCCTTTGTGATTATGGAGAGCTTGGTCCCGTTTTTTTCGCTGAGTCTTTGTTTTTCTATATCCCTTTGAATTCTCTTTATAAATTCATCTGTCTCGGGATATAGTTTGGTGGGCCCGAAATGCTGGTCCCCGTTGAATTCTGCAGCCCAATTTGCCTTTTCAACATAAATGTCGTACTCAAGAAGCTGCCCGGTTGTTTGGTTTCTCAAATGCGCCAAGCGGGCGTTGAACAAAATTCGCACCCGTGCTGCTACAATCCACGAAACCATGGCTTTTGCCGTCGCTTCCCCCCTATAAGGCGCCGTTTCAATGGCCTTGCCAACTATTTCGGCCAGTCGTTTCTCTTCTTGGGTCGGCAAAGTATCGCGGGGCACAACACGTCTTGATACGCGGTCCAGTCGCAGCCAGCCGGCATTCGCCAGACGTTCGCAATGCTTCAGTAGAACTTTGTAGCTGATTCCTGTCCTTTTTGCCAATGCGGTTAGGCTCGCCGGGCCTTCTGCCATAATAGTCAGATAAATGGATTTTTGGATTGCCTGGATGTCTCGCGCTTTGGAGAGCTGCTGCAAGGTTCCCAGTACAATGTCCAGACAACTCACCCTTTTAGAATGTAGTCGATTTTGGTTCAAATCACTGACCCGATTGTACCATGTATTTACAGTTATTTCCACCATTCAACAAATCCAAAGTGGTTTCTCGATGATAGCCGTGCTCCGACCCCAACATTGTGTGATGTATGTCTTGACCACTCAGATCGCGCCTGACCTATGTCGCTGCTACCCAGATCGCGCCTGACCTATGTCGCTGCTACCCAGATCGCGTCCGACCTATGTCGCTGCTACCCAGATCGCGCCCAACCTATGTCGCTGCTACCCAGATCGCGCCCAACCTATGTCGCTGCCACTCAGATCGCGCCGGACCTATGTCGCTGCCACCCAGATCGCGCCCAACCAATACTCCAGACGACAAAATTCCTACTAATTGCGGACTTTCGCAGATTACAATAAGGGTGGAGGTAAGGGTGGAGGTGACACGGGACATGAACGTGGACTTTCGGCTTCTCGTCGATATGCTGTTCAAAGGGGTTCTCGGGTTTGGGTTTCTGGGCCTGTTGCTGTTTGGTGGCGCGGGTACAGTACACTACCAAAAGGCATGGTTGTTTCTTGTCGCTCTAGCGGGGGCGGTGCTTGCCATGGGATTAGTGTTGCTGGTAAAACACCCGCAAACATTGAAAAGACGTTTGAAAAACAAAGAAGAACGCCCGGCACAACAAACTGGCGTCGCTGTAACTGGTATACTGTTCCTGCTGTCCTTTGTTACGGCAGGGCTTGACTACCGGTTCGGCTGGAGCAAAGTGCCCAGTTTTGTCTCGTACGCCGGGTTAGTTGTTATGCTTGCGGGATATATTTTGTATAGTGTTGTTATCCT
>CAYPVF010000040.1:12638-14510 GCA_964414105.1 uncultured Eubacteriales bacterium | reverse complement strand
AATAACGATTCCAAAACGCCTATATACTAGCAAAAGACAGGGGAAGGATCTGTCAAGGGAGGTGGGCAAGTGAAGGCAACAGGCATTGTTCGGCGTATAGACGATCTTGGGCGCATTGTCATACCCAAAGAGATTCGGCGAACCTTGAGAATCAGAGAAGGAGACCCCTTGGAAATATTCGTCGATCGCGACGGAGAAGTGATTCTCAAAAAATACTCACCCATTGGCGAACTGGGAGACTTCGCGAAAGAGTACGCTGATTCTTTAGCAGAGGCAACAGGGCATATCGCCATGATAGCAGATAGAGACGGAGTAATCGCAGTCTCGGGAGCCCCTAAAAAGGAATTTCTTAATAAGCGGATTTCCGCTTTTGTGGAAAGGATAATGGAGGACAGAAAACCGGTTTTGGTCACTTGTTCTGAAGAGGACGGCTTCTGCAAGGAAAGCATAATTGATCACGAGTCTGCAGGAAAGTTTACTTCGGAAGTGATAGCCCCAATTGTTGCAGAAGGAGACCCAATAGGAACCGTTATTATTTGTAGCAGGGAGCCTGCGGAAGCAGTAGGTGAGCTCGAACTAAAACTCGCTGAAACCGCGGCCGGGTTTCTTGCGAAGCAAATGGAAGAATAGAACCTTTCGTTTGGTACCACCAATGTTTCTGGGATACAACGGTTGAAGGCGGTGTAGTAGCCGCCTTTAATTGTTGTTGGTAAGACATGAGCATGCTGTTACTATACATAGAGTCGGCCTTTCGCGGAGGCTAGGCTTTCATAACTTTTGGAAAGGAAGCATGTTTATGCCGCATTCTTCTAAGCCTAATGATGACCAGACTTGGGACAGATTTTTGTCGGTGGTGGCCAGACTTCGGGGAGACAACGGCTGCCCTTGGGATAAAGAGCAAACGTACTCTTCTCTTACCAAATATGTACTGGAAGAAGCTCATGAGCTCGTTGAGGCGGTTCTGGAAAAAGATGTGAATAAGATTAAAGAGGAATTGGGAGACTTGCTTTTAGAAGTCGCCCTATATTGCGTTATGGCTCAGGAAAGAGGCGATTTTGAACCAAGCGACGTTTTCCGGGGAATAATTGAAAAACTTGTTAGACGTCACCCGCATGTGTTTGGCGAGGAGACCATTGCTTCCGCCCAAGATGTGAGGAAGAGGTGGGACGAGATAAAAAGGTCGGAGCCTGGCAGGTATAAAGCGGGCCATTCCCTAATGGACGAAATGCAGAAAGGGTTACCCGCCCTTATGACGGCCCAAAAGCAGCAGGCTTTGGCGGCGGGAGTTGGTTTTGATTGGGGCAGCAGTGCCCCTGTGTTTCATAAAGTTCGGGAAGAATTGGAAGAACTCATTGCGGCACAAACCGTAGGCCGGCAGGACAGAGTCCAAGGCGAAGTGGGAGATCTCTTGTTTGCTTGTGTAAACTTATCTAGACATCTTGGGGTAGACGCCGAAATCGCCCTTTTAGGGACAATTGAAAAGTTTTCGCGGCGATTTCGATACATAGAAAGGAGTTTGGGCCAAGACGATCTAACCTTGGACGATGCTAATCTTGAGCTTTTGGATGAGCTTTGGGAAAAGGCTAAATTGCTAGAGCGAAGCGAATGACGGGGCTTAGCGGCTAGTTGGGCTAAAACAGCTAGGAGGAATAGACGTGAACAAGTCAGAATTGGTAGGGAAAATAGCTGAACAGACTGGTATGACCAAAAAGGACACCGAGAAAGTAGTGAACGCTTTTGTTAACGTCGTTCAAGACACTTTAACCGAGGGCGACACAGTGGCGATTTTGGGATTTGGCACTTTTTTAGCCCGAGAAAGACCGGCCAGAGAGGGGCGGAATCCGCGAACAGGAGAGGCCATTCAAATTCCCG